>CANSQW010000069.1 GCA_947649215.1 uncultured bacterium
TCTAAGAATGTTTCACGTGAAACATTCGTTCGCAGATGCGCCTTCTTGCGCCATTCTCCGCTTCTCGCGTCCGCCCCGCGTGCAGCGCCCCGCGCCCAACGCGCCCTGCGCTGCCCTCCCCGTGCCCTTCTCTCTCCGCCCACCCCGCCCCGCGCGCGTTCCTCCGAACGATGGGGGAGGGAGTCGCCCCCTCCCTTGCGAGCCAATCGCCCTTCTCCCCAATACCTAATCGAGAAGGTCATCTTTACTGCCCTGTTTTCGGTACAGTTTATCCTCAGGTGGGGTTTAACTTAGAGTTAACTCAAACTAAAAGTAAACAATGCGTCAACATATATACATCGAGACGCTCATCGTTCGGTACGTCGCTTGTATTTAGGGGACGGCGTCGGTACGCTGCTGGTACTGGAGAAATCCAGAACGTGGCTCTATGGCGGAACGGAGCGCTCACGTCCCCCCCCCGATTCCGCTGACCATGCCATTCTACGATCCTGCGCTACCCGCGCCAGACGCTCGAGATTCTGCGCCTTCCCCGGCGAGTTCACATCGTAGACGTTAGGTTAGGAGGCTGCAGTGCAACTCAAGGCATCAACCGACTATGGACTGCGCGCCGTCTTGTACCTTGCCGAGCAGAACGGCACGTGCTCGTCCAAGGATATCGCCCATGACATGTCCATTCCCCGCGACTACCTTATCCAGCTGGCCCAGCTGCTCAGGAACGCGGGTATCATCGAGGCGCGCCCGGGCAAGCACGGCGGCTACCGCTTGGCGCGAGACCCAGCCGATATCACGTTACTCCAGGTCATCGCCGCTATCGACGAGGATGCGAAGGACACCACGCGCGCTCGTCGGGAGGATCGCAAAAACGCGGTCATGGTAGGGAGCGTGAAGAAGGCCTACGAGCTGGTGCTCGACAGCTACGACGCCTACCTCGACTCCATTACGCTGGAGATGCTGCTTGACTGCGCGAAAGACGCGGATCGGGGTCGCGAGTACCTAGCCGAGCGGCTGAGCGACGAGTCCAAGCGCCTGCTCATCCCCGAGGCCAAGATAGCCTAGCTCGACCCGCGCAGAAGCAATCGCCTGTCAGAGGGGCGGCGTCCGAAGAGGTGCCGCCCCTCGGTGCGTTTTCGCCCGGCGCCTCAGGCCAGGCCGAGCAGCTGCATCACCAGCAGCGCCACCGTGAGCGCGGCCACCACGCCGACGGTGGCCCAGACAAGCACCTTCGACACGAGGCGCGAGCGATGCGCGCCCATGACGCGCTTGTCGGCGGCGATGATGGCCATGAACGCCAGCAGCACCGGCAGGATCACGCCGTTGACGAACTGCGCCGTGAGCATCACCGACAGCAGGTTGATGCCGGGGATGAGCACCACGGCGGCGGAGAACCCGATGACGAACGTGAAGATGCTCTTGAAGGTGGGCGCCTCCTTCCACTTGAAGGACACGCCGGCCTCCCATCCGAACGCCTCGCAGATGACGAACGCGGTGGTCAGCGGAAGCACGCACGCCGCCAAAAACGATGCCGCCACCAGGCCGATGGCGAACAGCGCCTCGGCGTACTGCCCGGCGAAGGGCGCGAGCGCGCGCGCCGCGTCGGCCGCGCTGTCGATGGCGATGCCCTGCGGGTGCAGCACCGCGCCGGTGGTGACGATGATGAACCACGCCACCAGGCATGCGGCGATGGTGCCGGACACGGCGTCCACCCGCTGCAGCGGCAGGTCGCGAGGCGTGAGTCCCTTTTCCACCACGTTGGACTGGGTGAAGAACATCATCCACGGCGCGATGGTGGTGCCGATCATGGCGATGACGAGCGCGATGAACGCCGGCCCGCCGTCCACCTGGGGCACCACGGTGTCGTGGAGGGCCTGCCCCCAGTCGGGCTCGGCCAAAAACGCCGCCACGATGTAGGTGACGAACACGAAGGACAGCGCCAGGAACACGTTCTGCACGCGCTTGTACGAGCCTCCCACCACGAGCAGCCACACCGCCAGCGCCGCCACCGGCACCGAAACGTACTTCGACACGCCGAACATCTCCATGCCGCTGGCGATACCCGCGAACTCGGAAAACGTGGTGGCCACGTTGCCGATGAGCAGCGCGAGCATGGCGAGCGCCGTCAGCCGGATGCCGAATCGCTCACGGATGAGCGCCGCGAATCCCTTGCCCGTGACCGCGCCCATGCGCCCGGCCGTGGTCTCCACCACGGCCAGCAGCACGCACATGATGGGGATGACCCACAGCGTGCCGAACCCGAACTGCGCGCCCGCCGTGGAGTAGGTGGATATGCCGCCCGCGTCGTTGCCGGCCATGGCCGTGACGATGCCCGGCCCCATGGCTGCTAGCACCAGCAGCATCTTGTTAGGCTTCTTCGTCGGCGCGCCCTCGTCCGCCAGGGCCGGGGCCTGAGCCTTCTCCTGCGCCAAGTCGCGCGTGTCCTTCCCGAACTTCATGGAAACCACCTGCTATCTGGAAAGCCCGTGGAAGCCGGTGGCGTCCAAGATCTGCAGCAGCACGAGGGTGTACAGGCCCAACACGAGGATGCCGGCCAACGTGCCGCCGAGCACCTTGCCCAAGGTGGCGCGTGTCTTTTCTCCGGACACGTCGTCCTCGATGGCATCCCAGGCGTCATCCACGGTGACGATGCCCAGAAGCGCCCCGCGCTCGTCCACCACGGGCATGGCGGGCAGGTCGTACTTGAAGATGTCGGCCGCCACGTCCTCCTCGGTCTCGGAGGGGGTGGCGGTGATGACGTCGTCGAACATGACATCGCCGATGACGCGGCTGTCCTCGGTGAGCACGAGCGTGCGCAGCGAGAGCACGCCCACCAGCTTGCCGTAGTCGTCGGTTACGTAGACGTAGTGGACGGTGGGGTGGTCCTCATCCAGCTCGCGCAGCACCTCAATGGTCTGGCCGACCGTCTTGTCGCGCTCGACGGAGACGAACTGGGTGGTCATCATGCCGCCGGCCGTGCCGTCCTTGTAGCCGAGCAGGCGGCGAATCTCGGCAGCGTCTTCCACGCCCATGAGGCGCAGCAGCGTCTCGGCCTTCTCGTAGGGCAGGTCGCGCACGATGTCGGCCGCGTCGTCGGGATCCATGTCGCCGATGAGGCGGGCGGCACGTGCGTCGTCCAGGTCGTCGATGAACTCGGCCTGGTACTCGTCCTCCATCTCGGAGATGGCCTCGGTGGCCTGGGCGTCGTCCAGGTGCTCGAACACCGCGGCGCGCTGCTGCGGGTCGAGCTGCTCGAGGATGTCGGCGACGTCGGCGGGGTGCAGCTCGTCTAGGCGCCGGTGCGTCACGGAGAGCTGCACCTCGGAGAGGTCGCGGTCGAGCAGGTCCATGTAGTTCCAGGCGATGATCTGCTCGTCGATCTTGTGGCCGAAGGCGCGACCTGCGGCGACGGCCGCCTTCTCGATCCAAGGATGCAGCCCGCGCAGGATGCCGCGCACGCCCACCTCGGCGCCGAGCAGCCGCAGCTGCGTGCCCGACTGCGAGAGCTTGAGGTCGTTCACGCGCACGACCTTCATTCCCTGCGTGTCCACGATCTGCCGATTGAGCAAGTCGCGGGTCAGCAGCACCTCGTCAGGCTGCAGGTAGCTGAAGCGGATGTCGTGGGCGGGCACTGCCAGCGTGATGCCGTCCTCGTCGAAGAGGTCGACGTACTTGCGCCAGGAGATCATGAACGGCACCTTCCCCGGCCCCTGGAAGGCCAGGCTGGTGATACGCGGAAAGACCTCGCCCGTGGATATGGCCAGGTCGGATATGGTGCCGATCTTCTCGCCCGTGGAATCGATCACGGGCTTGCCCAGCATTTGCGATAGGTAGAGCATAGGCATATCCCTTACGTCGTCGCGCATCGACGCGTCCGCGAAGACAAGGCGGCGGCCGCATGCCAGAGACGCGGCGGGCCGGGTATCAGATTGCGAGCGGGCGCGGGTTCGATGCGTCACAGCCGTCTTCCGGCTGCCGACGCAGGGAGGGGAGCCGGAAGGTTACATACTGTGAGGTTTCGATTTTCGAACCTTCAAGTACGTTCCTTTCCCTAGACAACAAAAAACCGCACGTGCTGTTGCCAGTCGTTGCGGATCAGAGATGCTGAAGTGGTGCGCCGTGAGGGATTCGAACCCCCGACGTACTGATTCGTAGTCAGTCCCTCTATCCAGCTGAGGTAACGGCGCACATCGAAACAGCGAAGCCTATTTAACCATGGCCTCCTGGGGCTGTCAATCAGAATTTTTCGAAACGCGGAAAGTTTTGCATCCTGTAAGAAAGCGCCTTCGCGGGCGGGCCGGGCGCCCTGGGCTTCTCCGGCCTTGTCTCGCCCCTGGCCGGCCTCGCGGCCGCGCTCGTTTGCCGAAGACGGCGCGATGCGGAGGGATCGCACCTGGCGGCACACGCTATCATAGGCGCAAAACGAGAAGGGAACCTGCATGAACGCGGACAAGCCGACCCACCTAGCCAGCCCTCAGTCGCCCGAGGTCGGCCGCCCTGCGGCCTATGACCCCTCGCTTGACGTGGACACGCGCGCCTTCGACGCGAGCGTCACCGCGGACGAGGTGATCCCCCTCGACGAGGAGGAGACCCGTAAGGTCGCGTTGTTCGACAAGTTCCACAGCGTGAACGACATTCCCCCGGAGCAGTACGCGCGCTACGACGTGAAGCGCGGCCTGCGCAACGCCGATGGCACGGGCGTCATCGTGGGCATGACCAACATCTCCAACGTCCACGGCTACACGGTGGCCGACGACGGCCGCAAGATAGCTGACGACGGCTCGTTGCGCCTGCGCGGCTACGAGCTCTACGACCTGCTGGGCGACCTCTCGCCCGAGCGCCGCTTCGCCTACGAGGAGGTGGCCTACCTGCTGCTGATGGGCGAGCTGCCCACGCAGGATCAGCTCGACCGGTTCGTGGAGGTCATCGACTCCCAGCGCGAGCTGCCCGACGGCTTCACCGCGTCCATGCTCATGCGTCATACGCCGCCCGACATTATGAACGTGCTGGCCCGCTCGGTGCTCCAGCTCTACGCCTACGACGATTTCGCCGAGGATCGCTCGCCCGAGCACGAGATCCACACGGCGCTCTCGCTGCTCTCGCGCCTGCCGCGCATCATGGTGCTCACCTACTACTCCAAGCGCGCTCGCTACGACCACGAGTCCATGATCATGCACCGCTTCATCCCCGGGCAGTCCACGGCCGAGACCATCCTCTCCATGCTGCGCCCCGACCGCCAGTTCACGGCGGAGGAGGCGCGCATGCTCGACATCATGCTGTGCCTGCATGCTGAGCACGGCGGCGGCAACAACTCGACGTTCACCGCGCGCGTGCTGACCTCGTCGGACACCGACCCGTACTCCACCTACGCCGGCGCCATCGGGTCGCTCAAGGGCCACCGCCACGGCGGGGCCAACCACCAGGTGCTGGGGATGCAGGGCGAGATCAAGGCCGCCGTATCCGACTGGGAGAACGACGACGAGGTGGCGGACTACCTGGCGCGCATCGTCAACAAGCAGGCCTACGACAAGACAGGCCTGGTCTACGGCATGGGGCATGCGGTGTACACGCTGTCCGACCCGCGCGCGGTCATCTGCAAGCGCTTCGCCGAGGAGCTTGCCCGCGGCACCGAGTTCGAGGCGGAGTTCAACCTGCTGCAGTCCATCGAGCGCCTGGCCCCCGAGGTCATCCTGCGCGAGAAGGGCACCAAGAAGGACATGTGCGCCAATGTGGACATGTACTCGGGCTTCGTGTACTCGATGATGGGCATTCCGCAAGACCTGTTCACACCGCTGTTCGCCTGCGCGCGTCTGGCCGGCTGGGCCGCGCACCGCTTCGAGGAGATCGGCTCGGGCAAGCGCATCATCCGCCCTGCCTACAAGATCGCCCGCCCTGGCTGCCGCGAGTACCTCCCTATCGCCGAGCGCTAAGCGCGCTCGTTCGGCGGGGTGCGGTGCGAAGCGCCGCCGCGATGGAGATACCGGCCGCGCGGGTTCGGCCAAAGCCACTTTTTCGGTTCAGGATGGCACTCTTCCCCAGTTTGGTACGGTACGACGCCCGCATAGCACCCCGACGCGCCTTGCCGCCAAAACACGACCTGGGGTTTTGCCGGCCGAAGGCGTCTGGGGTGGCGAAGAAGGCCTTCTCTACCGCACCAAACTGGGGAAGAGTGCCACCAAAACGCGATTTGCTGGAAATGGACCTCCCGGTATGACTCACCTCGGCGTCGAAATTGATAGAGTGCGCGGAAAAGTGGGGCGCACGACGCGTCGCGGCGACAGCGCCGCGCGCAGACGGCGCCGCGGCGAGGCGGGGCGTGACGGTCGCTGCCGGGGGAGGATGCGCAAGTGGCGTCGTGTTGCGGGGCAGCCGACACGCAGCGGTGAGGAGGACGAAAATGGGCGAGACGAGACGGCCGGCGCCGCGGGGGCATTTGCGCATGCTGACCGACGAGGTGCTGGACGGGTTCGAATTGGGGCAGATGCGCTGCCTGTCATGCAGCGGATACGGCAACTGCGGCTACAAGAGCTACTTCCTCGATCCTGAGAACGGCGGCGTGGCGTCGGTGTGCATGCGTCGTCGCATGCAGCTGCAGTGCGCTCGCGACGGCATCGAGTACGATGACGACCTGCTGGCTGGGGCGCGATAGGGCCAGGGCAAGCGCGGGACGTCGCCGGCGCGGACGACGTCCCGCGCGCAGCGGCCGTGGGGCCGGAGGCGGCTGCAGCGTGACGGTGGGCGCCGAACGCCTGTGGCCCGCCGTCGCCGGCGCGTCTGCCATGGCGCTGGTGCCGACCTATGAAAAGAGCCCCATGGCAGGGGCTCGTCGTGTTCTGGCGGAGGCGGTAGGATTTGAACCCACGGTACCTTGCGGCACAACAGTTT
>CANSQW010000070.1 GCA_947649215.1 uncultured bacterium
GTGGGGCGCCGCATCCGGTGGGGGCGCGGGCGCTGCCGCGGGGCGCGGGCGCGTGGGGCCGGCCTTTTCTGCGAGAAAAGCCGGGTTTGCATGGCCATTCGCTCGCCTCGGGCGCATCCCCTTGAGTTTACCGCGGTATTTTTCAGGAGAAACGTCCCCGGAGTCTTTCCGATGCCCTTCCGGGTGCGTCAGAATCATGCAAACCCGGCTTTTCTCGCAGCAAAAGCCGCCGAAATCTGCCCACGGGAAGGGAAGGGGAAGCCATGGAGGTCGTTCGCGCGAGCAAGGCCGGAGCCTGCTACGGGGTGCAGCGCGCCCTCGACATGGCCGATGAGGTGCTGGCCGCGGGCCGACGGGCCTACACGCTCGGGCCGCTCATCCACAACCCGCAGGTGGTGGCCGATCTGGCCGCCCGCGGCGCGGAGGCCGTGGATACGGTGGCCGAGGTGGTCGTCCGCGAGGGCGTCGCCGTGCCCGGCGCGCTTGCCGCGCCGCGTGGAGCCGCCGGTGACGCCGGCGGCGCCGGGGTCACCACGGGGGAGATGGCGGCGGGGATCCTCGAGGCGCTCTGGACTGACGCCCCTGTGCCGGGGGGCGCTGCGCCCGCGTCGGCGCCCGCAGCGCTCGCGTCGGTGGTCATCCGCAGCCACGGGGTGACGCCGGACGTGCTCGACGACGTGGAGACGGCCGGCTTCGACCTGGTGGACGCCACGTGCCCGCACGTGTCGCGCGCCCAGCGCGCCGCCGCCGAGCTCGCCCGCGAGGGCTGCCGCGTGGTGGTGCTGGGGGAGGCGCGCCACCCCGAGGTGGAGGGCCTCACCGCCTGGGCGCGCGAGGCCCGGGGCAAGGTGGACGTGGTGGCCGGCCCCGACGACATCCCCGCGGGGCTCTACGATCCCATCGGCGTGGTGGCGCAGACCACCCAGCGCCGCGAGAACCTCGACGCGGTGGTGGCGGCCCTGCGCGAGCGCGGGCTCGACCCGCTCGTCAAGAACACCATCTGCTCGGCCACGAGCCAGCGCCAGCAGGCGGCCGCCGAGCTGGCGGGCCAGGTGGACGCCATGGTGGTCATCGGCGGGCGCAACTCGTCGAACACGACGCGCCTGGCCGAGATCTGCGCCCAGGCCTGCCCGCGCACCCACCACGTCGAATCCGCCGACGAGCTCGACGCCGCCTGGTTCGAGGGCTGCGCCCGCGTCGGCGTCACCGCCGGCGCCTCCACCCCCGAAGACCAGATAGCCGCCGTCGAGGCGCGCCTGCGCGACCTGTAGGGCCGCTCATCCGCGCCTAGGCGTCCCCGATCGCGGCCAGCTGCTCGCGGCAGAGGGCCGCCGCCTCGCGCAGGGCGCCGGGCCAGGCCCCCGGCAGCCGCGCCTCGGTCTTGCGCTTCCACACGCAGCAGACGTTGCAGCGCGTGTCTCCGTCGATCAGGGGCACGATGGACACGTGCTCGTCGTAGCGATGCCGATGGTGGCCCAGGATGAGCCCGGCGCCCGCCCCGCTTTCCACCTCCGCCATGAACGTGGGGATGTCCTCATAGTAGGCGGCGGCCTCGACGTGCAGGCCCGCGTCGGCGAACTGGCTCATCATGAAGTCGTGCATGCCGCTCATGGCGTAGGGGTCGGGCAGGATGAGGGGCTCGCGGGCCAGCTCGGCCAGGGTGACGTCCCCGTGGGCGGCGAGGGGGTGGCTGCGCGGCATGGCGGCGAAGTACCGGTCGGGCATCAGCGGCTCGCACTCGGCGAAATCGCGCACGCGCGGATCGGTGTCGATGGTGATGGCGACGTCCACCGCGTCGCGCTCGAGCCGCTTCATCAGCTCGCCGTGCTCGAGGGCGAGCCAGCGGATCCTCATGCCGTCGGCACTCGTCGTCTCGGTCAGCAGCGGTCGCATCAAGGGGATGATCTGGCGCCCTGCGTCATAGAGGTAGCCGATGCGCAGCGTTGCCTCCTGGCTGCGCCTCATGGCCTCCACGTTGCTCAGCGCGCGCTCGTAGTGGCTGATGAGGGTCTCGGCGTCAGAGCGGAACTGCC
The DNA here is from genome assembly GCA_947649215.1 of uncultured bacterium. Classification (GTDB taxonomy): domain Bacteria; phylum Actinomycetota; class Coriobacteriia; order Coriobacteriales; family Eggerthellaceae; genus Enterorhabdus. The sequence continues at coordinate 2,034 of CANSQW010000070.1, forward strand.
TGCCGATGGGAGTGAGGGTCACGCCATGCGGGTCGCGGGAGAACAGCTTGGCTCCGAGCTCCTCCTCGAGGCCGGCGATATGCCGGCTTAGGGCGGACTGCGTGATGTAGAGCTCCTTGGCCGTCGCGCTGAAGTTGGCGCTCGCGGCCAGCGCCAGGAATTCTCGCAGGTGCTCTATCTGCATCGATGCTCCTCCTCGGCCAGGGGTCGCTGCCGGGTAGATGATACCGCGACGCCCCCGCAGAAGCCAAGGCCGGTTCGCTCTTCCGAAAAGCGCATAGCCCATGCAGATGATGCAACGCCGCCCCGCCCGCGGTGTCCGCATAATCGTCTTGTCGCCCCGAGCGGGGCGGAGGCTCTTCGCGAAGGTCTCGCACGTCATCTGCAGCTCCACCCTGAAAGGAGGGATCAGCCCATGCTCGGAATGATCGGCATCGTGCTGGCCATCGCCGCGCTCGTCGTGCTGGCGTGGAACCGCTGGAACGCCGTCGTGTGCGCCATCATCGCCACGCTCATCGTGGGCGTGTTCAACGGGTTCGGCATCTGGGGGACGTTCGTGGACTACTGGCTGCCCGCTGCGGGCAACTGGGTGAGCACGTTCATCCTCATGTTCCTGAGCGCCGCCATGTACGCCAAGGTGCTCGGCGACAGCGGCGCGGCCAACCGCATCGCGTATTGGATCGTCGACAAGGCGGGGAAGCGGTTCATCTACCCGGTGCTCATCCTCATCTGCATGCTGCTCACCTACGGCGGCATCAACGCGCTCGTCATCGTGTTCGTGTTCTGGCCGCTCGCGGTTCCCATCGCGCGCCAGCTCGACAAGCCGCGCTACCTGTTCCTCACCATCATGTACATGGGCCTGCTCGGCGGGGCCAACATGGCCATGCCCGGCTCGCCGCAGACCGGCAACGTGGCGGCCGCCCAGATCCTCGGCACCTCCGGTACCGCCGAGCCGGTGCTTGGCATCGTCGCCACCGTCCTGTGGTTCGCCTTCGACGTGTGGTTCATCTACTTCCTCGACCGCTGGGCTACGAAGAAGGGCCACCATTTCGAGGAGGGCGTCGGCATCACCATGCCCGGACGCCCCGAGAGCCAGTGCCCCAGCATGGCGCGCTCGCTCATCCCGCTCATCGTGCTGCTCGTGCTGTTCGTCGTGTTCGGCAACGGCTTCGGCCCCATCCCCAAGATGAGCGCCACCGTGGCGGTCACCTCGGCCAACGTCATCGCCGCCCTCGTGTGCCTGGCTATCAACTTCACGTACTTCGCCGATCCTGACCAGGGGGTGAGCGCGGGCGCTGGCATGAAGAAGAGCGTATTCGACGGCGTGATGGCCGGCCTCAACCCTGCCGTGACCATGTTCTCGATGGTGGCCTTCGCCGCCGTGCTCTCGGCTACCCCGGCCTTCGGCTACCTGGTTGATCTGGCCATGAACTCCATCGACAACCCGTACTTCCAGGCGGTCATCGCCACCCAGCTGCTCGGCGTGATCTGCGGATCGGCCGGCGCCACCTCCACCGCCGTGTGCAACACGTTCGGCGCCCAGTGGCTGGCCGTGCCCGGCGTGAACGCCGAGGCGCTCACCCGCATCGTGTCCATCGGCGCGGCTGGCTTGTCCACCGTGCCCTACTCCGGCGGCTTGTTCGTGAACCTGGAGGTCACCGGCTGCAAGATGAAGCACATCTGGCCGCAGCAGTTCGTCGCCTGCGCCATCCCGGCCATCGTGCTGGCCGTCGTGCTGGCGGCCCTGGCCTGCGCGGGCATCGTGCTCTAGCCGCCGGCCGTGTGCTACTGCTGCATGGGCTGCGGCAAGTGCACGGGGCAGGCAAGGCCCCCGGTTCCTCCGGGTGCCTGCCCCGTGTGCGGATGCCGCAGCCCGTCGGGTGCCGCCGTCTGCGCTGCCTGCGGCAGGCCTCTGCCGCAGGCCCCGGGCGCTCCGCGTTCCGCGCCCGCCTCGCAACCGCAAGAGAGAAACGAGGGGAGAACCCATGGAAAAAGAGTTTAAGACCATCGAGCACGAGAGGCCCTGGCGCTACGAGACCGCCGACGGCCTGACCGTCACCCGCGGCAGCGCCTGGTCGGGCCCCGGCTGCCATCTGGGCTGCGGCGTGCTCATGTACACCGACAAGGACGGCAAGCTGGTCAAGGTGGAGGGCGATCCCGAGAACCCCTTCAACAAGGGCCGTTTGTGCGTGCGCTGCCTTGACGTGATGGAGGCCGTCTACCATGAGGATCGCCTGACCAAGCCCCTGAAGCGCGCCCGTGAGGATCGCGGCAAGGACGCCTGGGAGGAGATCACCTGGGACGAGGCCTATGACCTCATCGAGTCCAACTTCAAGCGCATCCGCGAGGAGTCCGGTCCTGAGTCCATCGCGTTCTTCCAGGGCACCGGTCGCGACATTGCGCCGTGGATCACGCGCTACGCCTGGTCGTTCGGCAGCCCGAACAACGTGTTCGGCATGTCGGGCAACTCCTGCTACGGTCCGCGCGTGTCCGGCTCGATGGCCGTCACCGGCAGCTTCTGGGTGGGTGACTACTCCCAGCAGTTCGTCGACCGCTACGACGACCCGGCCTGGAAGTGCCCGGAGTGCATCGTGGTGTGGGGCAACAACCCCCTCATCACCAACTCCGACGGCCTGTACGGCCACTGGGTCATCGACTGCATGAAGCGCGGCGCCCAGCTCATCGTGGTCGACCCGCGGCGCATCTGGCTGGCGAACCGCGCGGCCATCTACCTGCCCGTGCGCCCCGGCACCGACACGGCGCTCGCGCTCGCCATCCTCCACGTCATCATCGAGGAGGATCTCTACGACCACGAGTTCGTCGAGTGCTGGTGCTACGGCTTCGAGGAGCTGGCCGCTGCCGTCAAGGACTGGGCGCCCGAGCGCGCCGCCGAGGTGTGCTGGTGCCCAGCGGATGACATCCGCGCCGCCGCCCGCATGATCGCCCAGGCTGACGGGTGCGTGAACCAGTGGGGTGTCGCCGTGGACATGCAGAAGCGCGCCGTGTCGTCGGGCCACGCCATCATCGACATCTTCGCCATCACCGGCAACGTCGACAACCCCGGCGGCAACATCTGCCCCGACTACATCCTCATGTACTTCAACGGCTGGGGCCGCGAGTTCCTCGACCCGGAGAAGCGCGCCGCCCGCATCGGCGACGACAAGTACCCCATGGTGGCCAACGCCTACTCCAAGGCCATGTTCGACTCGGTGCTCGAGGCCATCGACACCGGCGAGCCGCACCAGATGCGCGCCGCGTGGCTCCAGACGGTGAACACGCTCGTCAACTCGGCACCCGATCCGGCCTATGTGGTGCGCGCCATGCGCAAGCTCGAGTTCGTGGCCGCCATCGACCTGTTCATGACGCCCACCATCATGGAGCTGGCCGACGTGGTGCTGCCCGTGGCCACGTTCCCCGAGCGCCAGGGCATCCGCATCGGCGACGGCGTGCAGCGCGCCGAGACCATCAACCGCTCGGTCGACCGCAGCGGCGAGGGCATCGACGTGCGCTCGGACATGCAGGTGAACATGGAGCTCGGCCAGCGCTTCCGTCCCGAGGCCTACCCGTGGGAGCGCGTGGAGGACATGTTCTCGGCCATCTTCGCCGAGACGGGCAAGTCCTTCGAGGAAGTGCGCGACCAGGCGCCGGTCTACCTGCCCTTCGAGTACTACAAGTACCAGACCGGCAAGCTGCGTCCCGACGGCCAGCCCGGCTTCAACACCTCCACGGGGCGCATCGAGCTGTGGTCGACCTACTACAACCTGCTCGGCCTTGACCCGCTGCCCACGTTCAAGGAGCCGGTCCACAGCCCCGTGAGCACGCCTGACGAGTTCGCGGAGTTCCCCGTGGTGCTCACCACCGGCGCGCGCAACTGGAGCCAGTTCCACTCCGAGCATCGCCAGGTGCCGCGCATGCGCGCCCTGCACCCGTACCCGACCGTGCGCGTGAACGCGGAGCTGGCCGAGCGGTTCGGCGTCGTCGACGGCGACTGGGTGTGGCTGCGCAACCAGTACGGCCGCTGCAAGCGTCGCGTGCTCGTCGACCCGGGGATGATGGACGGCGTGGCGTCGACCGACCACGGCTGGTGGCTGCCCGAGCTGGGAGGCACCGAGGACGAGGGCCTGTTCGGCGCCTTCGAGTACAACTGCAACATGCTGTTCAAGTTCGATCCGGGCGAGTCCGGCTTCGGCTGCGACTACAAGTGCATGCTGTGCACCATCGACAAGTGCGCGCCTGACGAGGCCGGCATCGTCGCCACCGTCAAGGGCGACGGCATCCGCAAGGCGGTGGCCATGGCCGACCTGCGCGAGGCTCCCGAGACCGTCGTCCTGTAACCTGGCGAGAGAGGAAGGCATAGCCATGAAGAAGGCCGTTCTTGTTGACTACTACTACTGCACCGGCTGCCACACGTGCGAGATAGCGTGCGCTGTCTCCCACGACCTGCCCACCGAGCAGTCTGGCGTGGTGCTCAGCCACATCGGGCCGTGGGAATCCGAGCGGGGCCCGTGGCAGGACGACTACCTGCCGTTCTGGACGAAGAACTGCGACCTGTGCCAGGGCGGCCAGGCTGCCCATGACGGCACGCCCATGTGCGTCCACCACTGCCAGGCGCAGTGCATCAAGATGGGCGAGGTCGAGGACCTGGCGCGCGAGCTTGCCGAGCGCCCGAACCAGGCCCTGTACCTGATCGAGGCGTAGGGCGCCTCCCGTCCCGCGGGCCGGGTGTGGGCCCCCCGGGCGGGTGCAGCGCCCCCCCCCGCCCCCCGCCCCGGGGCACACGCGCCGGGGGGGAGATCAACCACGGACAAGAATAGTTCTTAAAAGTTG
>CANSQW010000071.1 GCA_947649215.1 uncultured bacterium
CTACACTAGATCGCTCGTCGGCAGCGTCAGATGTGTATAAGAGACAGCCACGATGCCGATGGCCCAGACGTTGCGGTCGCGCAGCACCTCGCGCATCATCTGCCCCACCGGCTCGTTGGCGCAGTGCTCGTCGGGGTGCTTGCGGTAGACCGCGAACCAGACCACCAGCCCCACCACGATGAGCGCGAAGCTGATCCACCACGCCTGGTGGATCTCCGGCAGGTGCGACCCCACGTAGATGGCCAGCGCCGCGCCGCCGGACATGCCGGCGGTGTAGACGCCCATGGCAAACGAGTTGGCCGTGCCGGGGAACCACATGCGCAGAAGTTTCGCGGAGTTCGCGTTGAGCGCGGCCACGCCCGTGCCCATGAAGAAGCTCGCGACGAACAGCGTGCCGTAGTCGACGGCGAAGCAGCGGCCCAAGGCGCCGAGGGCGGCTATCACGAAGGCCACGAGGAACACCTTCCCCAGGCCGACGCGGTCTGCCAGCACGCCGCCGGCGATGCAGAGCAGGACGCCCGAGAAGTACGGGATGGACATGATCATGGAGAACGCCATGGGCTCGCACTGGTACTCCTGCATGACGAGCATGGCAGCGCCGCCGGGGATGATGAACGCGAACTGCAACGAGACGAGCAGCACCGTCATTCCGGCAAGTATCGCCCAGCGCCAGGGCAGCAGCTTCTCTTCCTGCAACTTACTCCTCCTCCTTCGCAAGGAACGGCTGTGGGGACAGGCGCGACGGGGCTAGTCCTCGCCCTCGGCCCTGCGGGCCGCGGCGATGCCCTCGCGGGAGACCTTGCCCAGCTTGAGGCAGAAGACCACCGCGCAGACCAGGCCCACCGCCGACACCGCGGCCGGGGGCACGCCGAGCATGGACCAGTCGAGGCCCGCCTCGATCATGGCGCCCATGACCGGCGCCGCCGGGATGCCGCCGCCGTTGGAGGCGATGGCGCAGATGCCGAACGCCGCGGCGATGACCGCGGGGCTCTTGGAGACCCACTGGACGTTGGTGAAGATGGCGGGCATGACCATGTTCAACGCCAGGCCGAAGAAGAACATGGAGCAGATGGCCAGCGTCACGGTGTTGAACGCGAAGGCGGCCAGGCACGCGGCCACGGTGAGCACGAAGACGACCACGAGCACTTTGGTGTGGTCGCTTACCTTGTTGAGGATGAAGCCGATGATGAGGCCGGCGGCGATGCCGATGATGTTGAGGATGCCGTTCCAGCTCTGGGCCGCAGCGGGATCCATCCCCACGGCCGCCTGCAGGTAGGCGACGACCTCGCTCGTGTAGCACGAGAACGAGAAGGCGAAGCAGACCACCATCACGAAGCAGAGCCAAACGTAGCCGTTCTTGAACGCATCGGTGATCTTCACGTTGTCAGAGCCGGCCACGGCGGCCATGAGCTCGTCCTTCGGGACGCGGACGCCCACGATCACCAGGACGAGGGCCACCACGGCGACGGCGATGCCGAAGTAGAACAGCGGGTGCCAGTCGAGGTTCGGCCCGCCGGTCAGGAAGTTCGTGCCCTCGCCGGGGGTCATGAGGACGGGCGCGAGGAAGTTGATGAGCACGCCGCCCAGGGCGATCCACATGGTCCAGATGGCATTGGGCATACCGCGCTTGGTGGGGTCGCTGAACAGAATGGTGACGAACGTCGGGCCCGCGGTGGCGATGAGGCCGTTGGCAAAGCCGAAGATGAAGCGGCCGACGAATGCGATGGTAATGTCGGTGGTCATGACGACCATGACGTCCGACACTAGAATGCACGCCAGGGCGATGATGAGCATGTTCTTCGGCCCGATCTTCGACTGGATGGTGGCCGTGAACAGCGCCAGGATGGTGCCGGCGACGGAATTCCAGGACATCAGCCAGCCGGCGCCGACCATGTCGCCGCCGAACGTGTCGGCGACGTAGATCATCGCCGTCGGTACCGCCATCAGCGATATGGAGTAGGCGATGCCCGCGATGAGGATGACGAGGAACGTCCCCCAGGAGGCACCGGCGCTTCTCTCTTGCGTCATGAGCGTTTCCTTTCAGATAGCGAGTCGTCACGCTGGGTTCTCGGCGAGGACCGCCAGGCAGCAGCAGGCCGCCGGCAGCGCACGCGGGCGCGTCGGGACGGCGCCGGCGGGACGTCGGCGCGATATGTCATCGAGGTACTGATAGAGAACGCCCCGGACCGAGGGGCAAGCTGCACCATCATAGGGCGGTCCCCCTTAGAGAATCAGCGTCGGCAGCGGGCCCCTGTCCGATAGTTGCGGATCGGGCGGGCCTCTTGCCTTAGTAGCGTGTTCTCCGCGGATCTCTCCCCTGCCTTAGCGAAGCACCCCCATTATAGGAAGGGCCGGCGGCGGCTCCCATACGTGACTATCTCCATTTTTCGAGCCCGTCCCTTGGACGATGCTCCAAAGCGCAGGCGGATGCCCCGGGTGAACGGTCGTTTGAGGGGGTTGTGCGGAAGCTGTTCGTTTAGGCGATGCTCCTTGACGCACGGGGGCAAACCCGCAGATAATCAGCGGGTTAGGAACTATTCCGTCCCTTAAGCAGAAAGAGAAACGCTTACATGGAAACCTCTCAGTTCCGCGGCGTCATCCCCCCCGTCGTCATCCCCCTGACCGAGAAGAAGTCCCTCGACCTCGAGGCCTTCGACCGCACCATCAACCGCATGATCGACGCGGGCGTGGACGGCCTGTTCTTCCTGGGGTCGAGCGGCGAGGTGGCCTTCCTCACCGACGCCCAGCGCTACCACGTGCTGCAGGAGGCCGTGGCCATCGTCAACGGGCGGGTGCCCGTGCTCGCCGGCATCATCGACATGGAGACGATGCGCGTGGTGGATCAGGCCAAGCGCGCCGCCGGCTTCGGCGTGGACGCGCTCGTGGCCACCGCCCCCTTCTACGCCCTGGGCGGGCCGAAGGAGGTGGAGCGCCACTTCCGCGCCATCCGCGAGTACACCGACCTGCCGCTGTTCGCCTATGACCTGCCCGTGTGCGTGCACACCAAGCTCGACCCGGACATGCTCGTGCGCCTGGGCGAGGACGGCGTGCTCCAGGGCGTCAAGGACTCCTCCGGCGACGACGTGAGCTTCCGCTGGCTCATGCTGGAGAACGAGGACGCCGGGCACCCCCTGCAGCTGCTCACCGGCCACGAGGTGGTCGTCGACGGCGCCTACCTGGGCGGCGCCGACGGCAGCGTGCCGGGCCTGGCCAACCTCGACCCCGTCTCCTACGTGGAGCAGTGGCGCGCGGCGCAGGCCGGCGACTGGGAGAAGGTCAAGGAGATCCAGGATCACCTGGCCCGCCTCATGTTCGTCACCCGCCGCGTGAAGGCCACCGTGGGCTTCGGCGCCGGGGTGGGCGCCTTCAAGACGGCGCTGTGGCAGATGGGCGTCTTCAACACCAACCAGATGCGCGAGCCCGTGCAGCCGCTGGAGGGCGAGGACGTGGAGGCCATCGTCGCCATTCTCAAGAAGGAGGGCATGCTCGACCCGGACGCCCCCGTCCGCGCCTAGCTGCCTGGCAGGGCAAGAACCGAAACCGAAGGAGGGACTTTGACCGCAGACAACACCGCGAGGCTGATCGAGGCGCGCGCCTGGATCCGCGACCAGCTGGACACCTGCACGGCCTTCTGGCTCGAGCACGGCATGGACCCCGTCAACGGCGGCGTCTACACGTGCCTCGACCGCACGGGCGCCATCTACTCCACCGACAAGAGCGTGTGGATGCAGGGCCGCTGCGCCTGGACGTTCTCGTATCTGTGCCACCTCTACGGCACCCGCCCGGAATGGCTCGAGGCCGCCAAGAGCTGCCTCGACTTCCTCGAGGAGCACTGCATCAACCATGAGGCCGGCGGGCGCCTGTACTTCACGGTGACCGCAGAGGGCAAGCCGCTGCGCCAGCGCCGCTACTGCTTCTCCGAGGGCTTCTACTGCATCGCCAACGCCGAGTACTACGGCGTCACCGGCGAGGAGGAGCACCTGGCCCGCGCGCGGCGCGCCTACCAGATGGTCTACGACCTGAACAACGGCCTCATCGAGGATCCGGCGGGGCTGGGACCTAAGACCATCGCGGAGACCCGCGCGGGACACGCGCTCGGCGACCCGATGATCTTCCTCAACATCATCGGCATCATGCGCCGCGTCGACCCCGCCCACACCGAGGAGTACGACCGCCACGCCCGCGAGTGCACCGACCGCATCGTGGGCGAGCACTACCGCCCCGAGCTCGGCTGCACGCTGGAGAGCGTCAACCTCCAGGGTGAGCCGGAGCTGTGGTACACCGCCGGGCGCGTGGTGAACCCGGGTCACGACATCGAGTGCAGCTGGTTCATGATGGACGAGGCCAACTACCGCGGCGACGCGGAGCTGCACGCCACGGCCGAGGCCATCTTCCGCCTGGCCATCGAGGCCGGCTGGGACGAGGAGTTCGGCGGGCTGCTGTACTTCATCGACGCCAAGGGCCTGCCGCCCGAGGCCTACGAGCACGACATGAAGCTGTGGTGGCCCCACAACGAGATCATGATCGCCTCGTCCAAGGCCTACCGCGACACGGGTGACGCGTACTACCTGGACTGGTTCTTCCGCACGCTCGACTACTGCAAGGAGCACTTCGCCGACCCCGAGTACGGCGAGTGGTACGGCTACCTGCGCCGCGACGGCAAGCCCACCATGCCGTCCACGAAGGGCTCCACCTTCAAGGGCCCCTTCCACGTGCCGCGCGCGCTGTGCATGACCGAGCGTATCCTCACCGAGATCATAGGAGACTAACCCATGAATTACCTTGGCATCGACTACGACATCAAGAACGTCCCCGTCCTGGACGAGGGGTTCATCCCCTTCGGCGTGTGGATGCGCGAGTACCTGAAGGGCGCTGAGCATCCCATCGCCATCGCCGTCGAGCGTGAGGACGGGCTCATCTCCGTGCGCCGAAGCTTCATCCGCGGCGGCGAGTTCGCCGAGGCCGACCTGCGCTACGTCGAGCGCCTCATGAAGTTCGAGCTGTGGTCCATCGGCGGCTTCCGCGTGTACCTGTGCGGCTGCGACGACATCGCCGCGAAGCTGGCCGCGACGTACTCCCCCGACGGCGCGCGTCACTTCGACTACGGCTTCGTGGGCGACGTCTACGAGAAGCCGCTCGAGGTCATCGCCGTGGACGAAGCGGACTTCCCCGCCGCCAACGAGGCTGCGAAGAAGATCGGCGGCCACATGGAGGGCTGCCGCATCGGCTTCGACGCCGGCGGGTCGGATCGCAAGGTGTCGGCCGTCATCGACGGCGAGGCCGTCTACTCCGAGGAGGTCGTCTGGTTCCCCAAGATCACCGAGGACCCGGAGTACCACTTCAACGAGATCGTGACCGCCTTCAAGACGGCCGCCTCCAAGATGCCGCGCGTGGACGCCATCGGCGTGTCCTCGGCGGGCACCTTCGTGGGCAACTCCCCCATGGTGGCCTCGCTGTTCATCAAGGTGCCGCGCGAGCGCCGCGAGGAGGTCAAGTCCATCTACGACCGCGCCGGCGCCGAGATCGGCGACGTGCCGCTCGTGGTGGCCAACGACGGCGACGTGACCGCGCTCGCCGGCTTCATGTCCACGGGCGAGGGCGACATCCTCGGCATCGCCATGGGCACGTCGGAGGCCGTGGGCTACGTGAACGCCGAGGGCAACGTGCTCGGCTGGATCAACGAGCTGGCCTTCGCGCCGGTGGACCTGTCCCCTGACGCCATGCAGGACGAGTGGTCCGGCGACTTCGGCGTGGGCTGCAAGTACTTCAGCCAGGACGCCGTCATCAAGCTGGCGCCGGCCGCCGGCATCGAGCTCGACCCCGAGCTCTCCCCCGCCGAGAAGCTCAAGGTGGTCCAGGGCCTGGCCAACGAGGGCCACGAGGGGGCGTTGGACATCTACCGCTCCATCGGCAGCTACCTGGCCCACACGCTCGTGCTCTACAGCGCGTTCTACGAGATCAAGACGCTGCTCGTGCTCGGCCGCGTGGCCTCCGGCAAGGGCGGCGACCTGCTCATCAGCGAGTGCAACCGCATCCTGGCCGAGGAGCACCCGGAGCTGTCCGCCCAGATCACGGTGACGCTGCCCGACGAGAAGATGCGCCGCGTCGGCCAGTCCGTGGCCGCCGCGAGCCTGCCGGAGACGAAGTAGCCGGCCGCGACCAAGCGAGGCGCCTGCCGCCGATGGCGGGTGCGCGAGAAGGGGGAGGTCCTGCGGGGCCTCCCCCTTCTTTTGGGCGGCGGCGAGGTGCGGGGCGCGGCGGAGTATGGGGCGCGGCGGTTGTTGGGCGGCGACGGAGTGCGGGGGCCGCCGGCTGCCGGGCGGCGGCGGAGTATGGGGGCCGCCGGCTGCCGGACGGCGGCCTGCCGGGGGGGCCAAACGGACTTTCTGGCCATTTTCGCTACGGTTTACGCAACTTCGAGGCCCTCGCCGGCGCCGTGCTGCGAGGGGCCCGCTGGTGACCTGGGGTTATGCGGAGGCGCATGGCCAGCCAGGTCGACCTGCAGCCCGCTAGCCGCGTAAACCACGCTGTTTTTGGCCAGAAACTACCGAACGACCGCACCGGAGCGCACGCACCCGCCCCCCCCCGGCACGTCGCCTGCAAACCGAGCGCCAGGATCTGCCGCAGCAGAGGCCCCGGCACCCCAGGAGGGCACGGCGCCATGACCCGTCCGCTTCGCAAGGCCCCGCGAAGCCTCCACCTCGCGCACGGCCCTTGCCCCCCCAGAGCGCCCGGTCGCGCAAAGCGACCCGGCGCGCCTCCAGGCCCCGCCCGCCGGCCACGGCGCCCACTATGTGCGGGAGGATCCCAACCAGTACGCGCC
>CANSQW010000072.1 GCA_947649215.1 uncultured bacterium
CCCTGAAAGGAACCTTCGTTGGAGCTCGTCAACACCCACTGCCACTCGCGCTACTGCGGCCACGGCGTCGGCGAGGTGGCCGCCTATGCCGACGCCGCCGCAGCCGCCGGCCTGACCACCCTCGCCTTCACCGAGCACTTCCCGCTCTCACACGCGTTCGACCCCGACGGCTACCTCTCCGTGCCGGTGGCCGATATGCCCGCCTACCTGGCCGCCGTCGAGCAGGCGCGGCGCGACCATCCCGGCATGGAGATCATCTGCGGCTGCGAGATGGACTACCTGGCGGCCGACGAGGACCGCGTGCTCTCCGCGGCCGACCTGGCCCCCTTCGAGCTCATCTTGGGCTCGGTGCACTTCGTGGACGCCTGGCCCTTCGACGACCCGGCCCAGCGCGGCGCCTGGGACGAGCCGGGCGCGCCCGACCGCATCTGGCGGCGCTACGCCGAGGTGTGGTGCCAGGCCGCGGCCGACCCGGCGCAGCCCTTCCACGTGATGAGCCACCCCGACCTGGCCAAGAAGTTCGGCTTCTACCCCTCCTTCGACCGGGCGCCGCTCTACGAGGCCATGGCCGAGGCCGCCGCGGCGGGCGGGCGGATGGTGGAGGTGAACACGTCGGGGTCGTACTACGCGTGCGCCGAGATGTTTCCCGCCCCGGCGCTCTTGGCCGCCTTCTGCCGCGCCGGCGTGCCCTGCACCGTGGGCACCGACGCCCACGACCCGGCCAACGTGGCGCGCGACATCGAGCGCGGCTACGCCCTCATGGCCCAGGCCGGTTACCGGTGCGTAACGGTTCCCACCAGGTCGGGCGACCGGCGCGAGGTGCCTCTCGCCTGACGTGGCCGACCGGCGTATCCTTAGGGCGTGCGTGCGCGGGCCCGTCGCACGCCCCGCGTCCTGCGGGCCCGCGAACATCCGAGACGAAGGGGCTGACCATCATGGCGCTTTTCAACCGCAGGGACAAGGATCCGAAGGCCGCTCGGCAGGTCGGGGGCGAGGCCGGGGCCCAGGCGCTGGCCGAGCGCCCGAGCGGGGAGCTGGCCCGGAAGGGCTTCTCGATGACCGTCGGCGCGCTTGAGGCGGCGCTGCTCAAGGAGTTTCCCGCCGAGGACGCCGAGTCATGGGACCGCACCGGCGTGCTCGTGGGCGAGCGGGCGCTGCCCGTGCGGAAGGTGGCCGTGGCGCTCGACCCCACGGTGGCCGCCATCCGCGAGGCTGCGCAAAACGGCGCGAACGTGCTCGTCACGCACCATCCGGCCTTCCTCGCCGCCCCCGATGCCTTCGCGCCGGAGCCGTCGGCGGCGCTCTGCCCCGGAGCGGGCGTGTGGGCCGCCATCCAGGGCCAGGTGGCGCTCATGGACTTCCACACCGCCCTCGACGTGAGCCCGCGCGCCGCGCGCGTGCTGCCCGGCATGCTCGGCCTGACCTTCAAGGGCGCCTTCGCCGAGCCGCTCGCCTCCTCGCGCAAGAAGGGCTACGGCCAGGTGTGCGAGGTGCGCCCGAGCGATGCGCCCGAGACGCTCGGCCGCCTGGCGGCGCGCTGCACGTCGGTGTTCGGCCGCCAGCCGCGCGTCTGGGGCGACTTCGACGCGCCGGTGCGCACGGTGGTCACGGCCACGGGCTCGGCCGGCTCGCTCGGCTGCGCGTGCCTGGCGCTCGGCGCCGACGTGCTCGTCTGCGGCGAGGTCAAGTACCACGACGCGCTCGAGCTCTCGGCCGCCGGCCTGTCCGTGGTCGAGCTCGGCCACGACGTGAGCGAGCTGCCGCTCGTGGCCGTCCTCGCCGAGGCCCTGCTGCGCGTCGGCGTGCCCGACGAGCGCATCGTCGCCATCGACCAGTCCGCCAACTGGGCCTATCCCGAGGCCATCCGCATCTAGCGCGCTTCCGCCGCACCCGCAGGCTCGCCTGGCGAAAACGTGGATTGCCGGAAAAACTCGCCCCCTCTCCCCGCGCGGGGGAGGGGGCGAGCATTATCATTGTCCCATCAACGTTTCGCAGCGCTCCTGAGAGAAGGGAAGGCATCCATGCAGGTTTCACGCGACGATCTGGCCGCACTGCTCCAGCTTCAGCAGATCGACCTGGAGGTCATGCGCCAGACCAAGCAGCTTGAGGAGCTGCCCCAGCGAGCGACCATCCTGTCGGTGCGCCAGAAGCGCGAGACGGTGGAGGCCAAGCGCTCCCAGGTGGCGGCCTTGCGCAAGCACGCGGTGCGCAAGCTCACGCGCATCACCGACGAGGACGCGTCGCTCGCGAAGAAGGAGGCCGGCGTCCAGGCCGCCATCGAGGCCGCCCACGGCGACTTCCGCAACGCCGAGGCGCGCACCAAGGAGCTGGCCGGCATCGCCAAGCGCCGCGCCTCCCTGGCCGACGACCACGACGCGGCCGCGGCGGAGCTGGCGAAGGTGGAGGCCCTCGAGGGGCAGATCGAGCGCATGGCCGCCGATCTCGCCGACCAGGAGCAGGCCGCCGTCGAGTCCTTCCAGCGCGAGGGCGGCGCGCTCAAGAACGGCATCGCCCAGCTCCAGGCCCAGCGCTCCGCGACGGCCGGCGGGCTCGATCCCGAGGTGCTCGCGCTCTACGAGAAGGCGGCGGCGCGCTCCGGCGGCGTGGCCGTGGGGCGCCTCGACGGCAGCCGCTGCGGCGCCTGCCGCGCCTCCATCGACGGCGGCCGCCTCATCGACCTGAAGGCCCAGGCCCCGCTTGGCACCTGCCCGTCCTGCAAGCGCCTCCTCATCATCGCCTAGCGCCGCATCACGCGGAGGGGGCGCTAGGCGCCCCCTCCTTCCTGCCGTTTTCGTCTCACAACGCAAAAAAGCCCGCAGATGCGGGCTCGTCTTGCGCGGCGCGTCCCGAAGGGCGACCGCAGGAGGCAGGGAGCGCTAGGCGCGCTCGACCTTGCCGGCCTTCATGCAGGAGGTGCACACGTTGGCCTTGCGCACGTGGCCGCTCTTGTCCTTGATGGTGATCTTCTGCACGTTGGGGCGGAAGACGCGATTGGACACGCGGTGCGAGTGGCTGATGCTACGACCGGCGACGGGGTGCTTACCGCAAACTTCACAAACCTTGGACATGTCTATCAACTCCATTGTTACTTGGTCAACCCACAGGGGAAAATACAGCCCTCAAACTATAGCACAAGGAATAACTGCCCCACAAGAAAAAATTATGGAATATGACCGAGCCGCTCAAGGGGCCGGCACCCCGCCCCGCAGCCCATGCGCTATACTGCTCAGATGAGTTCGAGGCGGCCGCGCGCCGCCTGCAAGCAGGCCGCCCCGGCCGGCTGAGCCTGAAAGGAGCATCATGGACACAACTATCCCCGGTGAGCTCCACGTCGCCAACGACGTGCTGGCGGACATGGTCGGCAACGCGGCCATGGAGTGCTACGGCGTCGTCGGCATGACCGCGCCCAACGCGGCTGACGGCATCGCCAAGATCCTGCCCACGTCGCGCCTGCGCCGCGGGGTGGTGGTGGACGCCACGGAGGAGGGCATCCACGTCGAGCTCTACGTCGTCATCGAGTACGGCACCAACATCTCCACCGTGTCGCGCAACCTCATCGACCAGGTGAGCTTCGTGCTCTCCGAGTACGCGCGGGTCCCCCTGGCCGGCGTCGAGGTCCACGTGCAGGACGTCAAGGTCCGCCGCTAGCGCCGCGTCCGTTGCCCAGCGAGGGGCAGGCCGCGCGCCGGAGCCCTCGAATGCAGTCCCCCTAAGGAGAAACACCCGCCATGCCAACCGCCTATACCTCTAACGACATCCAGAACGCCATTGCGGCCGCCAGCAAGGCGCTTTCGGCCCGCAAGGAGGAGATCAACCGCCTCAACGTGTTCCCCGTCCCCGACGGCGATACCGGCACCAACATGTCGTTGACCATCGAGAGCGTCGTGGGGAACCTCGCGCGCCTGCCCATCGGGGCCGACGGCGCGGAGATCCGCAAGGCCATCACCACCGGCGCGCTCATGGGCGCCCGCGGCAACTCCGGCGTCATCACCTCGCAGATCCTCCGCGGCCTGTGCGAGGGCACGGTCGGCTGGGAGGGGCTCACCTCCGCATCGCTGGCCACCGCCTTCGAGAAGGCCGTCGAGGTGGCCTTCCAGGCCGTGCGCAAGCCGGTCGAGGGCACCATCCTCACCGTCCTGCGCGACAGCGCCCAGGCGGCGGTGAACGCCTCTAAGCTGGGACTTCCCACCCCCGAGGCGCTCGAGGCCGTCGTGAGCGAGGCCTATGCCTCCGTCCAGCGCACGCCCGATCTGCTGCCCGTGCTCAAGGAGAACGGCGTGGTGGACGCGGGCGGCTTTGGCCTGGCCATCTTCTTCGACGCCTTCGCGAGCGCGCTCACCGGCAAGGAGGGCACCCTCGGCGACGAGCTGGCCTTCGCCCGCGGCGCCGCCCCCAAGGTGGAGATCGAGCAGATCAACGACTGGGAGGGCTCGGCCTTCCGCTACTGCAACGAGTTCCTGGTGGACTCCGAGACCCTCGACACCGAGGAGGCGCTCGAGTTTTTGGCCACCATGGGCGACTGCGAGCTGTGCGTGGGCTCGGTGCCCAAGTTCAAGGTGCACGTCCACTCCAACACGCCGGACAAGGTGCTCGCCTACTTCCTCGAGCGCGGCCAGATCTCCGAGGTGTTCATCCACAACATGCAGCTCCAGAGCGAGGAGCGCACTGAGATGCTCGCCGCCGAGCAGCAGGCCGAGGCCAAGCCGCTCGGGTTCGTGGCCGTGGCCGCGGGCAAGGGCAACGCCGAGATCCTGCGCAGCCTGGGCGTGGACGTGGTCGTCTCCGGCGGCCAGACCATGAACCCCTCCACCAAGGACCTGCTGGACGCCGCCGAGCAGGTGAACGCGGACGCCGTCATCCTGCTGCCGAACAACTCCAACATCATCATGGCCGCCCAGAGCGCCGCCGAGCTGTGCGAGCGCCCCTGCGCCGTGGTGCCCACCAAGAGCGTGCCGCAGGCCTTCGCGGCCCTGTTCGCCGTCGACCAGGACGCCTCGCTCGAGACCAACGTCGAGGAGATGACGGCCGCCTACGCCGACGTGCGCACCGGCGAGGTGACCACCGCCATCAAGGACTCCCACGACGCGGCGGGCAACCCCATCGCCGAGGGCGACGTCATCGGCATCTGCGACGGCTCCATCGACGCGGTGGGCTCGTCGGTTCCCGGCGTGGTGATGGACCTGCTGGCCGTCATGGAGGCCGAAGACGCCGACACCTGCACGCTTCTGGCCGGCGAGGACCTGCCCCAGGACGACTTCGAGGCGCTCATCGAGGCCATCGAGGAGGCCTACGAGGATCTGGAGGTGGACGCCCACCGCGGCGAGCAGCCCCTCTATCCGATCGTCCTCTCGGTCGAGTAGCCCGCTTGACCGGCTCCGCTCACAAGAGAAACGCGCATGAGGGCGCCCCCGCGGGGGCGCCCGACCGTCTTGCGGCCACCCTCGCCCTCGACGAGCCCGTGGGCCGGGTGCGCCTGGTGAGCCCCGCCCGCGCCAAGGCCCTGGAGAAGCTGGGCATCCGCACCGTCCGCGACCTGGTGACCCACTTCCCGCGCCGCTACGTCGACCTGTCGGCCGTGCGCACGGTGGCCGACGCGCGCATCGGCGAGTCGTGCACCATCCGCGGCACCGTCCACGAGATCAAGCTCAAGCGCCCGCGCCCGAACCTGCCGCTCGTGGAGCTGGCGCTCGTGGACGGCACGGGCACCCTCATGGTGACGTGCTTCCGCCAGCCGTGGCTCATGGATCAGGTGAAGGCGGGGGACGCGGTGGCCGTGGCGGGCAAGGTGGAGTTCGACTACGGCTTCAAGCGCATGACCAACCCCTACCTGGAGAAGGTGGGCGAGGGGCAGGCCGCGGCCATGATCATCCCCGTGCACCCCGCCACCGAGAAGCTCTCCCCGGCGTGGATGCGCCGCTTGGCGGAAAACGCGCTCGCCGCGGTGCGCGGGCTCTACGACCCGCTGCCGCTTGCGCTGCGCGAGAAGTACCGCCTGATGAGCCGCGGGTCGGCGCTCTCGTGCATCCACTTCCCGCAGGCCATGGCGGAGGTCGCCGAGGCCCGGCGGCGGCTTGCCTACGAGGAGCTGCTCGTGCTCGAGCTGTTCCTCATGCAGGAGGGCGCGCGCCGCAGCGCCGGGCGCGTGCCGGTGACCCACGTCGTGGACGGGCCGCACCAGGCGGCGCTTGAGGCGGCCCTGCCCTTCGCGCTCACCGGCGAGCAGGCCCAGGCGCGCCGCGACCTCATGGCCGTCATGGGCGCGCCGCGTACCGCCAACCACATGATCCTGGGCGACGTGGGCACCGGCAAGACCGCCGTGGCCGCCTTCGCCCTGGCCGCGGCGGCTGACACGGGCGGCCAAGCCCTGCTCATGGCGCCTACCGAGGTGCTGGCCACCCAGCACGGCCGTAGCCTGGGCCCGCTTCTGGAGGCCGCCAGCGTCACCTACGAGGTGCTCACCGGATCCACCCCGGCCACCGAGCGGGCGGCCATCCTCGAGCGGGTGGCCGCCGGCACGGTGGACGTGCTCATCGGCACGCATGCCCTGCTGGAGGACGACGTGGCGCCGCGCAACCTCACGCTCGTGGTCATCGACGAGCAGCAGCGCTTCGGCGTGGACCAGCGGGCGCGCCTGCTCGCGAAGGGGGAGGCGCCCGATGCGGTGTACCTGACGGCCACGCCCATCCCGCGCACGCTCGCGCTCGCGCTCTTCGGCAGCCTCACGCTGTCCTACATTCGCGAGAAGCCCCATGCCGGCGCGGCACGGGCCACCCACGTGGTGACCAAGCAGGATCGCGGGCGCGCCTACGACGC
>CANSQW010000073.1 GCA_947649215.1 uncultured bacterium
CCCCCCCCACACACGAAAAGGACCCCGCGTTCGCGGGGTCCTTCCGTTTCACGCCGTCCCACCGGATACGGCGCAAAAGCACTCTGTGCGACTTCGGCTACTTCCTGCGCGCCGCCAGCTCCTTGCCGGCGAAGACGAAGAAGTACGCGAAGGGCAGCAGCAGGCCGACAGCCATGAGCGGCAGCGCCACCGGCAGCTTCGACCAGCCGTCGATGACCAGCGGGCACACGATGCACAGCACGGCCAGGATGGCGACGACCACCATCATGATGCCGAACTCCAGCGTGCCGGAGTTCTGCTTGACCGGGCTGTTCACCTCTTCGGCTGCCAGCTGATCCATGGTCTTGCCACCAGTCTCTTTCACAAACAGCACCGTGCAGACGAAGCCCAGGACGAAGGGGATGATCAGCACGAGCACGACGGTGCTCCAGTTGGTGCCGCCGCCCGCGTTCTGGAAGAACGCCATGCCGGCGATGCCGCCGAGCACGATGGACGACGCGGAGCCGCCGAAGCGCGCGAACGCCTGGCACCAGGAGGTGCCGGTGCTGCGGATGGCAGTCGGATAGGTCTCGGGCATGAGGGGCTGCACAGCGGTGATGGCGTAGTTCAGCGCGAAGCCGAACAGCAGCATCAGCACGATGCACAGGCCCATGTTGTTAGGCGCCACGAACAGCGAGCACAGCACGATGGCCACGATGCAGAACAGCCACGAGCCGGCCAGGTTGCGCTTGCGACCGATCTTGTCGGCCACGAAGCCGACGGTGAAGTTGGACGCGATGGCCGCGACGTTGTTCCACGTCTGCAGCATGACGGAGTCGGCCTGGGAGTAGCCCACGCCCACGAACCAGGTGGGGATCCACGCGTTCATGCCGTACACGCAGAACTGGCCCACGAAGTAGGCGCACCAGATGGCGGCGGTGCCCACGATGTACTTGTTGGAGAACAGCACCACGGGGCTCGTCTTCTCCGGCTTAGGCGGAACCACCAGCAGGGCGGGGTCGTAGACGTGCGAGGTGCCCCTGGTGGCCTGCTCGATCTGCGTCAGGCGCTCGCAGGCCTTGTCGAGCATGCCGGCGTTGGCGTACCAGTGCGGCGTCTCGTGCATGACGAAGATGAGGATGATGCCGTAGATCAGCGGCAGGCCGCCGATCAGGTAGCAGAGGCGCCAGTTAGCGTACATGGTGGCCGTGCCGCCGTCGGCGGTCACGTAGTTCACCTCGTTGCAGAAGCCCTCGATGATGGGCGTGGCGGTGTTGCAGATGGGGTTGGCGATAAGGCCGGCCAGCACCCAGCCGACCACCATGAAGGCCATGCCGCAGGTGACGAACACGCCGCGCTGCTTGGAGGGCATCGACTCGGAGAACACCGTGGTGACAATCGGGATGCAGGAGCCTACGCCGAAGCCGGCGATCAGGCGGAACGCGGCGAAGAAGCCCAGGTCGTTGGCGAAGGCCTGCGGCAGCGTGAAGAAGCCGTAGAACATGACCGCCATGATGAGCGTCTTCTTGCGGCCCAGCTTGTCGGACAGGATGCCGCCGACGGCGCCGCCGAGCACCATGCCCAGCAGGCCCCAGGTGGTGAGCGAGCCCATGAGGGCGCCCGGGTTGGCGTTGTCGGGCCAGAAGGTGTGGGCCACGAACAGGTTCGTCGAGTTGACGATCATGAAGTCGTAGCCGTCGAAGATCATCGCGAATCCCAAGATCGCGAAGACGATCCACGTGTGCGAGCTGATGCCAATGGAGTCAATGACTTCAGAGACAGTGAACTCTTTCTTGTCCATCAATCCCTCCTATTGCGAATGAGATGGAGTATGCGAATTCTCGACCGGCCCGGCAGGCAACACCGGCGCCGATCGCCCTAGAAACGCAGTAGCAAGACTGGAAGTGCCGCAGATCAGCGGGATGGAACCTCAGAACAAGCTGGAGCCCGGCAAGGCAACGTTCCCCAACGACGCCCGCTCCCGCCTCCGTGATCGCGCAACAGCCAGGAGAAACGACTGCGCGTGCCCTCCTTTCACGGTTCTCTTCCTCAATGGCCCGTTTCCTTTGCAGAGGGAAGGCGGCTCCGCGGAGCAGCCGTACGCCTTTGCAAGCGAAACGACGGGGCGAGGATATGAGATGCGCGAACGAGGGTCAACGATTGGCGGGGACGCTTTGTCACGTCAGCATCGGCCCCGAAGGTTGATTTTTCTCAACCGCCCTGGAAAAGGCCTGGTCAGCGAAGTCGGCTGTCAAACCAGGCGCGGATGGCTCGGCGGCGGCCACAGCCAACCAAGCCCGACGGCGGGCTAGCGGGCCGCACGCGCGTCCAGGCGCGCCAGGCGGGCGGCCTCGCGCTCGGCGTACTCCGCGTCCTCGGCCAGGAGCTGCTCGTAGGTCTTGCCGCGCCCGCCGAGCATCCAGTTCCTCAGGCGCGCGAGCCGGGAGCCCTCGGCATCCCCCTCGTCCTCGCCCTCGCTCTTGCCGCGCCACTCCTCCTTGAGCGCGATGGCCACCACGGCGGCAGCCGCGATGCGCAGCTTCGACACATCGGCCACACGCACCTCGTAGGCCTCCCCCATCCCCTTGGCCAGGCGGCGGCTGACGCGGACTTCCCGGCGGCCCGTCTTCTCGTTCGTGAAGTCGAGCGGGCAGGCGGTGAGCGACCCGCGGATCTGCCACAGACGCCCCTCCAGGTAGTAGTGGTCGAACACGCGGAACGTCCTCAGCGCGTGCTCGTAGCGCTCAAGCTGGATGTAGTAGGAGAGCGTCTGCGCGTCAGGCTTGATGAGGCAGCTCTCGCCGCCGAGTCGGCCGAAGAAACGCACCTTGTCGCGTGCGCTCGACCAGTCGCTGCGGACGGTGTAGAGCGGCGTGCCGTCCTCGTAGGCGATGACGAAGTCCTCGTGACGGGCGAGGGCGTCGACGGGCAGGTACACCTTGTTGTTCTTCACGGAGGCTCCTTGGGACGGCGGGAGGGGGCAAGCGCCCGATCGTGGCCGCCGGGCAACCCGGCGCCAGGCGCGGACGACCGACGCCGCGCGGCCCGGAACCGGATGCGAGCGCACCCGGGGCGCAGCACGGACGCGCCGCGAGTATAGCGCCGCGCGCTCCGGCCCCATCGGCCCCTGGGGCTGAATTAGCGCCGGCGACGCGACGAGACCGCCTGAAGCGACGCCGGGACGGACGCCCGAGACGGCAAGGAGAACCGCCGCAGGCAGAGAGGCCGGGCGACGGCCACGAAAAGCCGCGCCGCCCCTCGCCTCCCTCAACGCTAGCGGCGCAGGGCCACCATCTGCAGCGCCTCGCCGAAGAGCTGCCCCGCGCCGTTCCTCACGGCGAAGGCCGCCTTCTCCGGGTCAGCCACCATGCTGCCGGCCAGGAAGTCCACGCCGCTCTCCAGCAGCAGGGGCGCCATGACGGCCGAGGGCCCCACCATGGTGGTGAAGGCGCCGGCCCCCGATGCCAGCGCCAGCAGGCGCGGGGCCGTCTTGTTGATGAGGGTGACACCGGTCATGAATACGAAGTCCGCCTCGGGCAGCACGTACTCGCAGGCGGGGTCAGGCGTGTCAAGCGGCCCGCTGCATGCCCGCTCCAGCACCATGAGCTGGGCGTATTCCTGGATGCGGTCGACATGGGGGAAGTGGCCGATCACCACCACCCGGCTCTGGGGGCCGGCGGCCTCCACCTGGGGGCGCACCAGCTCGAAGGCGTCCGTGCGGCGGATGGAGCCGTCGGGCAGCTCTGCCGGCTCCTCCACCTGGGCGCCCAGGGGCGCCACCAGATCCGGCCGCGAGTACCAGGCGTTGAGCGCCGCCACGCCCAGCGTGGCCTCCTCGAAGCACCAGGACTTGGCCAGCGCGGCCAGCTCGCGCAGCGGGCGCCCGCGCCAGTCGGACTTATCGGCGCGCTGGGCACCGCGCGTGGTGGTGAAGGCCACGCCCATGCCGCAGTCGGCCTCGACGTAGGACCAGTGGGTGCCTAGGCACAGGTCGCGCACGAGCGCGCCCTCGGGCACGCCGGCGATGAGTCGGTCGTAGAGGGCCCAGGGGGAGTCGGCGGAAGAGTTCATGAGGGTTCCTTTCTCGATGGGAAGGCGCTACGAGCGGACCTGCAGCCGGGAAGGAGCCGGCGAGGCGATTGCCGCCAGGCGCCGCAAGGGCCCCGCGCCAGAGCAGGGCCCGGAATGCCAGGCGAACGCGGCCGACCCCGCGGGAGAGGACGGGGGCCGGCCGGCTCGTCAGGAGGATGGGCAGAGGAGACCTAGCGCGGCTGGGCGTCGGCCAGCAGGTCGGCCAGCTCGGCGTCGCTCAGGTCGTACTGGTACATGGTGTGGTAGTAGCCCCGCGTCACATCGGCGATGGTGTCGTCGAACTTGTCGGGGTAGAGCAGGCGAGGCAGCCACTGCAGGCCCATGATCTGGTTCACCGTAGGCGGATTGTTCATCCAGCAGTAGGGATCGTTGGGCACCTGGTAGTAGTTGCCGTCATCAATGGCCGCGATGCCGGCCCACGCCGGGTCACCGCCCACCGTGTCGTAGATGCTGCCCGCCTGGAAGATGATGAGCTCCGGGTTCCAGAGGGCTATCTGCTCCAGGCTCACCTCGTTGCCGTTGCCCTTGCCCGACACGTCGTCGACCGCCACGACGTTGTTGGCCACCATGTCCATGACGGCGCCCTGGAAGGACGTCTTGGCGATGGCGTTGAGGCCGTTCTCGCCCAGGAGGTAGGCCATGTTCACCCGCTCGCCCTCGGGGATGGCGGCCATGACGTTCTCCACCTTATCGTAGGCAGCGCGGCAGTAGTCGGCCAGCTCCTGGCCTCGTTCCTCCATGGCGAGCATCTCGCCCAGACGCTCGTAGGCAGCGCCGTAGTCGGAGAGCTTGGCCTCGATGAACACCACGGGGATGCCCAGCTGCTCCTGAAGGGCGTCCAAGTCCTCCTTGGCCCCCTTCTTGGCCTCACCGGTGTCAATGATGACCTGCGGGTTCTCAGCAGCCACAGCCTCGCGGTTGAGGTTGTCCGTGGCGCCCAGCGCCGCGCCGAACACCGGGCAGCCCTTGAACCTCTCGCCGAAGATCCTCAGCTGGTCGTCGCTGAGCTCCTTGGCCAGGCCCGCCATCTTGTCGGGAGCCATGGTCAGCAGCACCTGCTGGGCGGTGAAGCCGGAGGGGCAGATGCGGTCGATCTGGCGGGGCAGCTCCACCTCGCGGCCCAGGTCGTCGGTAAAGACGTAGGTCTCGGGCTCGGCGGCCTTCTGCTCCTGCGGGGGCTCGGCGGCCTTCTGCTCCTGCTGGGCGCAGCCGGTCAGGCCGAGGCCCAGGCACACGGCCAGGGCCAGGGCGCACAGCAGCGCCCGCAGGCAGGCCGTGCCCTTTCTCATCGTGACGGTCATGGCGGATTCCTTCCCTTCTGTTTCCTATATTCTCTGCTCAAGCTCGCGCACGGGCACGCAGACGCGCACCTCGTCGCCATAGAGGGAATTGACCTCGACGTCCACGTCATAGAGGTCGCTGATGAGCTCGGAGGTGATGGTGTCGTAGGGGTCGCCGAAGGCGCGAACGCGGCCGTCGTGTATCACGAGGGTCTTGTCCGAGTAGAGGAACGCCTGGTCAGGGTTGTGGGTGGACTGCACGATGGAGAGCCCCTCGCGCGCGAGCTGACGCACGCAGGACAGCACGCGCACCGTGTTGCCGTAGTCGAGCGCGCTGGTGGGCTCGTCCATGATGATGGTCTGAGCGTTCTGCGCGAGCGCGCGTGCGATGAGCACCAGCTGCTGCTCCCCGCCGGATATCTGAGTGTAGGAGCGGTGGGCCAGCCGTTCGACGCCGATGCGCTCAAGCGCCTCGTAGGCACGCTTGACCTGGGATTTCCCCGGCGTGCTCAGCATGCGCAGGTCATTGCCCGCGGCCATGAGCACCACATCGAGCACCTCGTAGTCGTAGACTGGCGCATGGGACTGCGGGATATAGGACACCTCGCGCGCCCGCTCCCGCACCGGCAGGCGGCGCAGATCCTTGCCGTTGACCCGAATCTCGCCCGCATAGTGGGTGGACAGGCCCAGAATGCAGCGGAACAGCGTGGACTTGCCCACCCCGTTGGGGCCAAGCACGTTGACGAGCGCGGCATCGGGAATGTCGAAGCTGACATCCCTCAGCACCTCGTGGCTGCCGTAGGAGAAACTCAGGTCGCGCACTTCGATGCTCATAGCTTCTTCCTTCGCGTGATGAGGTACAGGAAGAACGGCGCGCCCACGAAGGCCGTGAGAATGCCGATGGGGATCTCGGCGGTGGTGGCCAGGCGGGCCACGTCGTCCACCACCAGCAGGAACCCGGCGCCCATCAGCATGGACGCGGGAATGAGCCGGCGGTAGTCGGCCCCCACCAGCATGCGGCACAGATGGGGGATGACCAGGCCCACCCAGCCGATCATGCCCGTGACGCACACGCTGGAGGCGGTGACGACGGTGGCGGCCACGATGACGACGATACGGATGAGCCGCGCATTGACGCCCATGGTGGCGGCCTCGTCGTCGCCCATGGTGAGGATGTTGATGCGCCAGCGCAGCGCGAAGAGCACGGCACAGCCCGCGAGCATGAGGGGAAGCACGGTGGCGACCTCGCTCATCTTGGCGCCGGTGAGCGACCCCATGAGCCAGTAGGTGATGTCGGCCAGCTCGTCGGTGGGGTCGGCCACCAGCTTGGCGTAGGAGACGCCCGCCTGGAACAGCGAGCTCACCATCACGCCGGCCAGCACCACCACCATCATGTGGTTGCCCTTGGCCCGGGCGCTGATGAGCAGCACGAGG
>CANSQW010000074.1 GCA_947649215.1 uncultured bacterium
CAGGAGGGCCCCGCGAGCGCGACCGGCCTCCGCCGGGCGACTCATGGCCTCGCCGTGCCAGAAGGGCAGGCGCGCCGCCCGCCCGGGCGCCGGCTCCACGATGACGCGGTCGGGGCCTATCTCGGTGATGCGCCAGGTGCTCGTGCCGAGCGCGATGACGTCGCCCACACGCGACTCCATCACCATCTCCTCGTCCAGCTCGCCCACGCGGCGGCGGCCCTGGCGCGCGTCGCCCTCGGGCAGCACCACCGAGAACATCCCGCGGTCGGGGATGGTGCCCGCCGCGGTGACCGCCAGGCGCTGGGAGCCGGGACGCGGCCGGATGACGCCCGCGGCGCGATCCCACACGAGCCGCGGCGAGAGGTCGGCCACGTCATAGGCCCCGGACAGCATGGCCAGAACGGCGTCGAAGGCCGCGCGCGGAAGGCCGGCGAAGCACGCCGCGCGCGTCACCGTGGCGTACCAGTCCTCCACCGGCAGCCCCTCGGGGCAGACGGCCGCCGCGGCGACGGTCTGCTGGGCGAGCACGTCAAGGGGGCGCTCCACAAGGCGCGTGGCCTCGATGGCCCCGGCGCGCATCCCCTCGGCCGTGACGGCGGCGTCCACCACCTCCACGCGGGTACGCGGGAAGACGATGCCCTGGGACCTGCCGCCCACCTGGTGGTTCGCGCGGCCCACGCGCTGCAGCCCGCTCGCGACCGAAGGCGGCGGGGCCACCTGGAGCACAAGATCGATGGCGCCCATGTCGATGCCGAGCTCCAGGCTGGAGGTGGCCACCACGCAGGGCAGCTCGCCGGCCTTGAGCTCACGCTCCACCGCCAGGCGCTTCTCCTTGGAGACCGATCCGTGGTGCGCCTTGGCGATGAGCGCCGGGGCGGCCCCGCCCAGCTCCGAGGTCCCGCCCATGTCCGAGCGCATGCCAGGCCCCGGCGCGTCCTCGGCGCCGCCGACGCCCGTCCACCAGCCAGCCGCCTCCGAGCGCGGAGCGTCCAGCCCGAGGCGTCGGGCGTAGAGCTCGTTCAGGCGCGCGGTCAGCTTCTCCGCCTGGCCGCGTGAGTTGACGAACACGATGGTCGAGCGATGCGCGAGCACCTCATCGAGGACGGCCGCCTCGATGTGCGGCCAAATGGAGGACGAGCCCAGGCGGCCGTCGGGATTCGGCGCGCCTGCCACCCCCGCCATCATGGCACGCAGGGCGCGGTCGGACTTCCAGGC
The DNA here is from genome assembly GCA_947649215.1 of uncultured bacterium. Classification (GTDB taxonomy): domain Bacteria; phylum Actinomycetota; class Coriobacteriia; order Coriobacteriales; family Eggerthellaceae; genus Enterorhabdus. Next base: position 1,216 of record CANSQW010000074.1, read on the forward strand.
TGCCTCGATAGGCGCGCGCCGCGGGCCGCGCCCCCGCTCGCGACCGGGCACGTCGCCGCCGAGGACGGGGATGGCCGTCATGTCGCGCACGGGCACGCGCACGGACAGATCGAGGCACGGCGGGGCCTCCTGGGCCACCACGCGTACGGGCCGCGGCCCGCCGAGGAAGCGCGCCACCTCGTCGCGCGGGCGTACCGTGGCCGAAAGCCCGATGCGCTGAGCGGGCGTCGCCAGCACGTCGTCGAGCCGCTCGAGCGTGAGCGACAGGTGGGCGCCGCGCTTGTCGCCGGCAAGCGCGTGCACCTCGTCCACGATGACGGCCTGCATGGTGCGCAGGGTCTCGCGCGCCTGGGAGGTGAGCATGAGGTAGAGCGACTCGGGCGTGGTGATGAGGATGTCAGGCGGGTTGCGGATGATCTTGCGCCGCTCATCAGATGTCGTGTCGCCCGTGCGCATGGCCGTGCGCACCTCCGGCGCGTCCTCGCCCGCCGTGGCAGCCAGCGCGCCGATGGCGGCGAGCGGGCCCTGGAGATTGCGCTCGACGTCTGCGCCGAGCGCCTTGAGCGGCGACACGTAGAGCACGCGCACGCCCTTGGCCCAGCGCTCGCCGGCCGCCTGGGCCGCCGCCTTCTCCGCCATGAGCCGGTCGATGGCGAAGAGGAAGGCCGCGAGCGTCTTGCCCGAGCCCGTCGGCGCGATGACGAGCGTGCTCTCGCCGCGCGCGATGGCCTCCCACGCCTCAGCCTGCACGGGGATGGGCGCGTCGAAGGCGCGCGCGAACCACTCCCGCACCGGCGCCGAGAACACCGAGAGCGCGCCGCCCCTGGCCGCAGGCCCTCCCACCTTCGCGCCCCGCTTCCCCATCGGCCGCCTCCCTCGTCGCCTGCCTGCCCGCGCGAGGCGGGCCTACACATCGCCCCTGATTATAGGAGAAGCCGTGCCGCACCCGCGCGGCGGAGGCCAAAGCGGCCCGCGGACGCCGACCCGTGTCTTTTCGCCCTTCCCGCCGCCGCCCGCAAGACGGGCGGGTATGATGGCGGCAACACGACGAGGCGGCGCGAAGGGGGGTCCATGCGAAGCAACGAGGTAGCGCGGATAGCGGGCGTGACGGTGAGGACGCTGCGGCACTACCACGCGCTCGGCCTTCTGCCCGAGCCGCCGCGATCCGCCAACGGCTACCGCGACTACGCGCCCGCCGACCTGGCGCGCGTGCTCCGCATAAAGCGCCTTGCCTCGCTCGGCTTTCCGCTGGCCTGCGTAGGCGAGGTGATGGCCCAGATGGACGCGGATGAGCCGGAGGGCGACACGGCAGCCGACCCGCTCGCCGAGCTCGACCGCGAGCTTGAGCAGGAGATCGCGCGACTGGAAGGGCAGCGGCGCGTTATCGCCTCTCTGCGCGCCGAGCGCCTGAGACCCGACCTGCCGGTTCCCTTCGGCCAGGCCCTGCGCCTGCTGGCCAGCGACGAGGACCTCGCCGGCCTCACCGAAGAGGAGCAGGCCACCCTCGTCATCGCCGGGCACGCCTACGGCGCAGGCGAGGTGGCCGAGCTCAGGCGGGTGGCCGAGGCGCTCGAGGACAGCCTTGCCGTCTCGGCCATCGCGGCGTTCAAGGACCGCCTGAAGTCCCTGGCTGCCGACGCGCCCGAGGAGGAGCGCGCCGAGCTCACGGCCGAGGCCCTAGAGGCGCTCGCTCCCCTCATCCCCTGCTTCAGCCGCGACAACTGGCTGCGCCCGCCCACCGAGAGCGAGCTGCTGCTCGAGGAGGCGAGTCGCGTCGGGATGAACGCCGCCCAGCGCGACGTGACCGCGCGCATCGAGCGCGGCATCGAGAATCTGATGGCCGAGCACGCGGAGTAGCCACCGGGCGCGCCGCCCGGCGCCCCCCTCCACAACTCCGCCACAAGCCCGCTTGACCCCGACGTTGCGTCATAGTTTTAACTCCCTCGACGAAGGAAGCTGATCGAGGAAGGAACACGACCATGACCACTCGCGCCGCGGTATCGCCACGCTACCTGCTCTCCTGCGCGCTCTCCCTGACGGGCAACTCCGTCGCCGGCGTCATCCTGCCGCTCGTGCTGCTGGCCACCACCGGCGATGCGCTGGCCGCCGGCACGCTCGCCCTCATCTGCGCCGTGCCCCAGATGCTCATCGGTCTGGCCGGCGGTGCGCTCATCGACTGCCTCAACCGCCGCGACGTGTCCATCGCCTCTGACCTGCTGTCGGCATTGAGCGTGGCGCTCCTGCCCATCGTCGATCTGACCTTCGGGCTGAGCTTCGGCTGGTTCGTGGCCCTCGGCCTGCTCGGCGCCGTCGGCGACATCCCCGGCATGACCGCCCGCGACGCGCTGCTGCCCGCGGTGTGCGACCACGACCGCCGCAGCCTTCAGAAGTTCATGGGGCTGAGCCAGTCGATCGACTCGCTCACCGTCATCGTGGGCCCGGCGCTCGCCGCGTTCCTGCTGACGGTCACCGACGGGGTGAGCGCGCTGTGGTTCACCGCGGCCATGTCGCTGGCCGCGGCCCTCGTCACGCTCACGCTTCCGCGCTCCATCGGCAGCGTGGAAGCCGCGAGCGCGGAGGAAGCCCCTGAGGGCGGCATCGTCTCCGGGATGCGCGCGGCGCTGCGCGACGGCGTGCGCGTGCTCTTCCGCGGCGACGCGCTGCTGCGCAGCTCGGTGCTGCTCACCTTCGGCATCGTCATGATCATGGGCTCGTTCCAGGGGATCGTCCTGCCCGTGCACTTCACGGACGCCAGCTCGCCCGAGCTGCTCGGCTACGTGCTCTCCGCCATGTCGGTCGGCATGCTGGCGAGCTCGCTGGCCTACTCCGCCCTGGCCCACCGCCTGCGCCGCCGCACCTGGCTCATCGTCTCGCTCGTCGGCATGGCGGCCGGCGTCGCCATCATCGGCGCCCTGCCGGCCTTCCCCGCGCTCCTGGCCGGCGCGCTCGTCGTCGGCCTGTCCGCCGGCCCGGCCTCGGCGCTGCTCGGGTTCTTCACCTTCGACCGCATTCCCGCCGAGCGGCGCGGCTCGGCGCTCGGCACGCAGAACTCGCTCATGCTCGTGGCCGCGCCCGTGGCCGTGTTCGCCAGCTCGGTGGTGGTCGAGGCGGCCGGCGTCGCGGCGGCGGCGCTCGCGCTGGCGGCGTGCTGGATGCTCGTCACCCTGGCCGCGCTGCGCGTCCCCAGCCTGCGGGACCTGGGTGATGGCGACTCCGCAGCCACGGCCCGGGCGGAACGCGGACCGAACACGGGTACCGAGGCCGAACCGGCACGCTAGGGCCTCGGCGGAACGTGGGTGCCGAGGCCGACGCCGACAGATCGCGCCCTGCAGGTCAGGGGACGCCTGGTGCAACTGGGCCCTCGGCGCCTTGCGCGGCGGCGTCGGGCAGGACACACTGAGGCTGCCGGGGCTCCGAGCGCCTCGGCAGCACCCTATCGCCGGAGAGGAGCCCGATGAAGATAACCGTGGAAGAGCGTCCCGACTCGACGGAGGTGGAGGTGCTCATCACCTGCCCCGCCGTCGACGAGCGCGTTCGGGCGGCCATCGCCGCGCTCGGCGCCCTTGACCGGCGGCTCGTCGGCATCGTGGAAGGGGGCCTGGCCGTCGTCGACGCGGCTGATGTCCTCTACGTCGAGTCCGTTGACGGGACGGCCTTCCTCTACGGCGCTCAAGCCGTCATCGAGTCGCCCCTGCGCCTCCACGAGGTGGAGGCGCGGCTGGCCGGCACCGAGTTCGTGCGCGCCTCGCGCACCCTCCTCGTGAATTTCGACCACGTCCGCGCGCTGCGCCCCCATGCCGGCGCCCGGTTGGAGCTCGTGCTCGACAACGGCGAGTCGGTCATCGCGTCACGCCAGTTCGCGCCCGCCGTCAAGAGAAAGATCGGCCTTTAGGCCGCCGTTGAGAGGACCTGCCATGATCACCGTCGCCAAGCGCGCCTTCGTCACCCTCTGCGTCATCTTCACCGCCACCATGGGCGGGTGGTCCCTGCTCGGCCTCGCCTTCGCCGGGCCCGAGCCGGGCATCGTGCTCACGCTCAGCATCCTCCTCGCCTGCGCCCTGCTGACCGGGCTCCAGGCGCTCTGGTTCTCCGGACGCCTGCTGCGGCGGGCGGCCTATCCCCTGTGCGTCCTGGGCTTTGGGACGACCGCGCTGCCAGCGCTTGCGCTCTGCGCCTGGCTCGGAGCGTGGATCCCCGATCACGAGCCGGGCGCCTGGATCAGCTTCTGCGTCATCTACCTGGCGGTGCTCGCCGTGACGACCATCGCCTACTCCCTCTACTACCGCCGCACGGCCGGCAGCTACGACGAGGCCCTCGCCCGCTACCGCGAGGAGCGCAGGGACTAGGCGCGAAGCCGGTGCCTCAGCCCGCAACGCCCACGGGGACGCCCGCGCCGCGGCCGCTAGGCGTCCTCGCCGAGGATGGCGCGCTGGGCCTTCTTCGTCAGCTTGGAGAACACGAGCGCGTGGGAGTGGCCGATGAGCTCGCGCAACAGCTCATCGGTCACGTCGCTGCCCAGGTCGATGGAGATCCAGTGGCGCTTGTCGGCGTAGAACCCCGGCAGGATGCCCGCGTGCTCGGCGCGCAGCGCCTCGGCCCAGGCCGGGTCGCACTTGAGCGAGAGCAGGTCGCGTCCCGCGTAGGCGGCGTCGTAGGAGGGCCCCGGCGTCATGGTGGCGGCGAAGAGCTTCCCGCCCACCTGGTAGCGCCACCACTCCCACTCGGCCTTCCAGTCCTTCTCGCAGCCGGGCATCCCCAGCAGGTGCTCGTCTATCCAGTCGCGGGCCATAGGTCCCTCCCTCCTTGCATGGGCGCCCTAGAGCAGCCCGTGCGCCTCGAACAGCGTGGCCGCCTGGCGCAGGGCGAGCTTGCGCCCGGCTATCTGCTGGTAGGTGGCCGTGCGCGTCTTTCCCTCGGCGCGCAGGCGCTCGAGGGTCGCCGCCGCCGACTCCTGCTCGGCGCGCAGGTCGGCCAGCACCGCCTCGAAGCGTGCCAGGCGCTCGCGATCAGCCTCGTCCATCATGCCTTCCCTCCTCGTCTTGTGCCAGTATACCCTCCCCTGTGGGACGCGGGCGAAGCGCGCCGGTCGCAATCTGGCGGGGACGAGCGCTCAGCCGGCAGCTCAGCCAGCGGCAGGCGGCAGGAAGGGCGACGGCTCGTCGCGGTAGACGACGGTCAGCCGGTGCATGGCGCGGGTGATGCCGACGTAGAGCAGGCTGCGGTCGGCCTCGGTGGCGTACTGGCGCGCGTCGGCGTCGAGCAACACCACGTCGTCGAACTCGAGGCCCTTGGCCATCCGCACCGAGCACACGGCGATGCCCGCGGGGAACGCCTCCGTCTCGTCGGTGATGAGCGCCGCCTCGTGGAGCGTGCCCAGCACCTCGGCGTAGCGCGCAGCCAGCAGATCCGACTTGCAGACGATGCCGAGCGTGCGCCCGCCCGCGGCACGCCAGGCCGCCACCGCCTCGTCCACGGCCGCGAGCGCCCCGCGCGTGTCGCCGCAGCGGACGAAACGCGGCGCCGGACCGTGGCGCTCCACGGCGCACAG
>CANSQW010000075.1 GCA_947649215.1 uncultured bacterium
GCTACGGCTACGAGCAGCTCGTCGAGTCGGTGCAGGGCAAGGACGCCGACTGGGCTGCCGAGATCTGCGGCCTGAAGGCTGAGGACATCCGCGGCGCCGCGCGTCTGTACGCCACCGCCGAGTCCGCCTCCATCCAGTGGGGCCTCGCCTTCGAGCAGCAGCTGTCCGCCCTCGGCGTGACCGCTGCGGCCTGCGACCTCATGGGCGTCACCGGCAACATCGATAACCCCGGCGGCAACCTGCTCATCAAGTGCGCCTTCGACATCGAGAAGCGCTACGGCCTGGGCGACTTCAAGATCCCGCGTGAGGAGTACGCCGGCAAGATGACGCTGTCCGCCGGCATCGAGTCCTCCGACATCGTGGCCTGCGCCGCCACCGACCCGCTGCTGCACGCGGTGGAGACGGGCGATCCGTTCCAGCCCCAGATGCTGTGGATCGAGTCCGCCAACCCGCTGGCCTGCTCCGGCATGGACGCGCCCCGCATGTACGAGGCCATGAACAAGATCCCGTTCGTCGTCGTCGCCGACCCGTTCATGACCCCCACCGCCGTGGCCCACGCCGACATCGTGCTGCCCGTGGCCATGAGCTGCGAGCGCAACGCCGTGCGCACCTGGTGGACGCCGGCCCGCTCCATCTCCAAGTGCACGAGCTACTACGAGGCCAAGTCCGACGAGCAGATCATCCTCGACCTTGGCCGTCGCCTCAAGCCCGAGAACTGGCCCTGGAAGGACGACAAGGAGCTCTCCACCTGGTACCTCTGCGACCAGTACGCCGAGGGCGGCACCCGCTACGAGGGCGACTTCGAGGAGCTGCAGGCCCGTGGCGGCTACAAGTACGACCCGTGGGACGCCGAGTACTACAAGTACGAGAAGGGCATGTGCCGTCCCGACGGCGAGCCTGGCTTCGACACCGCCACCGGCCGCTTCGAGTTCTGGAGCTGGGGCTACAACCACTGGGGCGTCGACCCGATGCCGTACCACATCGAGCCGAAGGACTCCCCGGTCTCCACGCCGGAGAAGTTCAAGGAGTACCCGTTCATCGCCACGTCCGGCGGCCGCTCCTACGAGTTCTTCCACTCCGAGCACCGTCAGCTGGAGACCATGCGCGAGTTCCACCCCTACCCGCTGGTGACCATCCATCCGGAGGCCGCTGCCGAGTACGGCATCGAGGACGGCGACTGGGTGTGGATCGAGTCCACCCACGGCCGCTGCCGCCAGAAGGCCTTCCTGTTCCCCGGCATCAAGAAGGACACCATCCACATGGAGCATGCGTGGTGGTACCCGGAGGAGGAGGCCGCTGAGCCCAGCCTGTTCGGCGTGTTCGACTCCAACATCAACAATATGACCCTCAACTTCGAGACCGGCCAGGGCGGCATCGGCTCGGGCATCAAGAGCTTCCTCGCCCGCATCTACAAGTACGAGCCCGGCGATCAGATGCCCGGCGAGAAGGTCACCCGCGAGGGCGGCTGGGGCGACTACATCGTCGGCGTCATGGCCGGCGACGCCGAGTCCGCCGCGCAGGCTGCCGAGGGCAACGAGAAGCTCATGAAGCAGCTCGAGGATGCCAAGCGCGTCCAGGCCATGAAGGTGGAGGACGCCGACATGCAGGGCCGCAACGCGCTCATCTACGCCAAGGAGCACGGCGAGGCCGAATAGCAGACCCAGGAGAAACGAAGAGGAGGCGAATACCTAATGACTAAGGCGATTCTCGTCAACTACGACTACTGCACCGGCTGCCATTCCTGTGAGGTGGCCTGCAAGAAGGAGCTCGACCTGCCCAAGGGCGAGTTCGGCATCAAGGTGGAGGAGGTTGGCCCGTTCCAGTACGCCAACCGCCCCGGCCTTGAGGGCACGTGGGAGTGGACCTACCTGCCCGTCATCACCCAGGCCTGCGACATGTGCGCCAGCCGCACCGCCGAGGGCAAGATGCCCATGTGCGTGCAGCACTGCCAGGCGTGGTGCATGTACTACGGCGAGGCCGAGGAGCTTGTCAAGAAGATGGACGGCAAGACCCGCTGGTCTCTGATCACCGTCAAGGAATAAAGGGGATATGACGGCCGCGGGCGCTCCGAGGGGCGCGCCCGCGGCCCCATGACTGAAGGGGGGTTCACTATGAGCATGACCGACGAGGTTTGCTCGCACGTCGTCTCCGCCGACTTCTCGACGCTTGACGACTTCACCATCACCCGCGTCAAGACCCGCGTGCTCGACTCCATCGGCGTCATCGCCGCCGGCGTGCACGCTCCCATGTGCGACGAGCTGTACGACCTTCTGCTGAGCTACGGCACCACGCCGCAGAGCTCGGCGTTCTTCCGCAAGAAGGCCATCGACACGCCGTCTGCCGCCATGATCAACAGCTTCTCCATGCGTTCCTACGACTTCGAGGCCATCGAGGCCGAGAACCCGGGCAAGAAGAGCTCCGCCGCCCACATCAGCGGCACCACCGTCCCCACGGCGCTCGCCTGCGCCGAGCGCGCGAAGGCCTCCGGCCGCGACTTCATCACGGCGCTGGCCCTCGGCGACGACATCGCCGCCCGCCTGGGCGCCGCGTCGGGCTTCGACGTGTACGGCGGCTGGGACAACACCAACACCATCAACGGCCTGGGCGCCACCGTCATCGCCGGCAAGCTGGCCAAGCTCTCCGAGGTCCAGATGAACAACGCGCTGGGCATCGACCTGAACATGCTCGGCGGCTCGATGGACAACATCAACTTCAAGACGCTGTCCTTCAAGCTTCCCATGGCCCTGGCCTCGCGCAACGCCATCTTCTCTGCGGACTTCGCGGCCCGCGGCATGACGGCCACCCATGACGCCTTCGGCGGCAAGAAGGGGTACTTCTTCCTGTTCTGCGGCGACGCCCAGAAGCCCGAGATCCTCTGCCAGGACCTCGGCAAGGTCTTCTACGGCGACGTGGTCATCAAGCCGTGGTCGGCCTGCCGCGCCACCCATCCCTCCATCGACGCCTGCATGCAGATCGTCGAGGCCCACGACATCGACCCCGAGGCCGTGGAGAAGGTCGTCATCCACGCCACCCCGCGCACCGCTGCCGGCTTCGTCGGCCAGCCGTGGGAGATTGGCGAGGAGCCGCAGGTGAGCGGCGCCTTCAGCATCATCTACACCGCCGCGGTGGCCATCGCCACCAAGGCCGTGCGCCCGGAGTCCATGAACCGCGAGGCCATGGAGGACCCGGCGCTCAAGCGCCTGATCGACAAGATCGAGATCGCGCCCACCCTCGCGCCCGACGAGTACCAGACGGCCGAGGTCGACATAGTCATGGCGGACGGCACCCAGTACCACGCCCGCTGCGATGTGCCCAAGGGCGACATCTACAAGAGCGCGATGACCGATGAGGAGGTGTTGGGCAAGTTCTACAAGAACATCGAGTTCTCCCAGACGCTTTCGCGCGAAGACGCGGATCGCGTCGTCGAGACCGTGGCACGCCTTGAAGAGCTCGATGACATCACCGAACTGACCAAGTTCATGCAGTAGTAGATTAAGAAAGAAGGGGAATTCGATGGCTACTACGAAAACCCAAGACGGCGGCCAGAAGTATGGCGTGACCGTCCAAGTCGCCGCACTGCTCGTCATCACGATGCAGTACGTGCAGTCCTTCGTGACGCCTGGCCTGGCCACGGTGCGCGCGGCCTACGCGGGCCTCGGCATCGACACCGTCATGATCCAGCAGATCCAGGGCATCCCGTCCCTGATGGCCATCTTCGGCGCCATCCTGGTGGGCATCCTGGAGCGCTACATGAAGAAGAAGCACATCCTGATCCTCGCCATGGTGCTCATGTTCATGGGCTCGCTCGCGGCCTTCGTGCCCGAGACCGTGGAGGGCTTCTGGCTGCTGCTGGCCACCCGCGTCGTGCTCGGCCTCGGCCGCGGCATGATCTTCCCGATGGCCTCCTCCTTCATCGCCGACCTGTTCACCGGCAAGAAGCGCGACCAGCTCATGAGCTTCAAGACCGCCGTTGGCGGCATCTCCGGCTCCATCTTCCAGATCATCGGCGGCATGCTGGCCGTGCTGTCCTGGCGCTACGCCTTCATCGGCATGCTCATGGCCGTGCCGATCGCGCTCATGATCATCGCCTGGCTGAAGGAGCCCGAGGTCAAGCCCGCCGGCACCGGCGCTGACGGCAAGAAGGGCAACCCGCTGAAGTCGATCACCGCCATCTCCTGGCTGATCATCGTCGTGGCGGGCATCTGGAACATCTTCCAGTTCTCCTACATGACGTCCATCTCGCTGGCCATCGCCGGCGTGGGCCTGGGCGACACTGGCGTGACCGGCTGGATCTCCTCGCTGCAGACCGCCAGCTGCGCGGTGGGTGCCCTGTGCTACGGCGCCTTCCTCAAGGGCCGCCTGGGCGGCTTCGACCTGCCCATCGCCATCGCGCTTGAGGGCATCGGCTTCTTCATCCTCACCCACGTGATCACCGTGCCGGCCTACGCCGTGGGCACCATCCTCTACGGCTTCGGCTTCGGCCTGCTCAACCCGGCGCTGATCCTGCAGCTGGTCAAGGTTCTGCCCCGCGAGGGCGCTACGCTTGGCCTGTCGCTGCTGGCCGGCTCCCAGAACCTGTTCCAGTTCTTCTCCGCCCCGGTGCTGGCCTTCCTGGCCCCCGTCCTGGGCGTGGCTGGCATCAAGGGCGCCACGGGCATCGAGTCTTCCGCCCTGGCCAACTGGAACGTGGCCTGGATGCTCGCCGTCGTGTACTTCATCTTCGTGCTCGTCCTCATCCTCATCGGCAAGGCCAAGGCGCCTCAGCTGATCGCTGGCATCAAGACGCCCGCTCCGGCTGCTGCCGAGAAGATGGAGGCCCACGAGGACGACGACCAGTCCTAGGTCTTCTTAGCAAGACGCAAGACGGGCGGCTGCGGCTTTGGTAACACCCCATTACAGCATGTGTGCTTCAAGAAAGCCTAATTCGTAGAGCTTACGTACGCAAAACAGCCCCGGCCGCCCCTATCGTCCGCCTAGGCGGACACCGCATCAGCCAGCCCCCCTCTGTTCCCCTCGGCGCCGCTCGCCGGAAAAAACGCCGGGGGGGGGGGGCGTCTCAATAGCCGCCTATCCTGGCGGTCTCGGCAATCAACTAGGGGGAAAGTGATGGCCATCATTCGCGACGGCAAGCTGCTGGGCAAGTACCACTACGCTTTCGTCATCATGATCTGCTGCTGTTTGGTCCAGGCCTTCGGCATGGGGCTCATCTTGAACTGCGGCAGCCTGTTCTACGTCCCGGTCTGCGAGGACATGGGGTTTCTTCGCTCTGAGATATCGACCTACATGACCGGCTACTTCATCGGCACCACGCTCGTGACGCCCATCGCCGGCAAGATCCTCACCAAGTACAACATCCGCGTGGTGATGAGCATCGCCATCACCATCCTGGCGGCCTCGGTGGCCTCCATGGCCCTCGGCGGCGTGCTCGTCCACTGGCAGATAGCCGGGTTCTTCGTGGGCGCGGCCGGGTCGTGCATCTTCGTGCTGCCCTCGGCCACGCTGGTGGGCAACTGGTTCATCAAGCGCCGCGGCTTCATCTACGGCATCGTCATGGCCTGCTCGAGCATATCGGCGGCCGTGTTCTCGCAGGTGATCAGCCTTATCATCTTGAACATCGGATGGCGGGCTGCCTACGCCTTCGTGGGCATCGCCGCCTTTGCGGTCATACTCCCGGCCGTGCAGCTTCTGCGCAAGAAACCCTCGGACATCGGCACGGTGCCCTACGGCTACGTGCCCGAGGACGAGGAGGACCACTCGCTGCCCAACATGCGCGGCGTGTCGGTCAAGCGCGCGGTGTTCTCCATCGCGTTCTGGTGCCTGTTCATCTTCGCGGGCATCGCGTCGTTCATCCACGGCGGCATCGAGCAGCATATGCCCGGCTACATCGAGTCCATCGGGTTCACCGCCTCCTTCGCCGCCCTCATCGTGTCGGCGCAGTCCGTGGGGTCGGTGTTCGACAAGTTCCTCATGGGCTGGCTCAACGACAAGATCGGCGTGCAGCGCACCACCATGATCGAGCTCGTGGTCATCGCGCTCGGCATCATCGGCTTCATCACGCTGGACAACCCGGTGCTGCTGGCCATCTCGGCCATCATGTTCGGCGTGCAGGACTCGCTCATGTCGGTGAGCCTGCCGCTGCTCATCCGCGAGATCTTCGGCTCGCGCAACTACACGCAGATCCATGCCTGGATCCGCACGGGCGTGGGGCTGTTCGGGTCGTTCTCCGGCGTGCTCGTGGGCATGTCCTACGACTCGCTGGGCAGCTTTGTGCCGGCCTTCGTGGCCCTCATCGGCACCTGCGTGTTCGCCATGGGCTGCGTGGCCCTGGCCTACTGGGACAAGCGCAAGCTGGTGTGGACCACCGATGCGGATGCCCAGGCGGTCACCAAGGCCGTGCTGGAGGAGAACGGGCTGCCGCAGCGCTAGGCGCGCGGCGGCGGACCGGCCGCGGGGTCGTCGGGCTTGCGCGGCTCGCCCCAGCGCCCGGCCTGCGCGGCCCGATGAAGGAGGAAAGCTATGTGCTATCCGTGCTCCCACTGCGGGGCGTGCAAGGTGAAGCTCGAGCCGGGCGTGTGCCCGATGTGCAAGGAGCCCGTGCCGGCAGGCGTCGAGCGCTGCCCGGCCTGCGGGTTCATGGTTCCGCTGCCGCCTGGCCAGG
>CANSQW010000076.1 GCA_947649215.1 uncultured bacterium
GCCCCGGGCGTGGGCGCGGGCCGCGCAGGACGCCTACAGGAAGCGGTAGCTCACCGTGCGCAGACCCCACTCCTGGCAGGTACTGAAGCCGAAGGCCTTGAACACGCCGGGCTGCAAATCGAGCTTGCGGCTGCCGCCGCCCATGCCGCCCAGGTCGTTGACGGTGGCGTAGACGGTCATGCCGTTGTAGGAGATCTCGACGGTGCGGCCCAGGTAGCTGCGGCAGTTGGGCATCGACAGGGGGATGGCCACGCCCATGGACCAGTCGTCGCAGACCGACCCGTTGGCCGTGGTGCCCGGGTTGGGCGTGGTCTTGTCCGACGAGCCGCCGTAAGCCGAGGCGACGCCGGTGAGCCACCCGCCCGCGCTCGACCCGCCGCCCGACGAGCCGGAGCCGGAACCTGAGCTCCCGCCGGGAGCGCTGGTATCAGGATTGGGCTTGACCGGGGTGCTGTCGGGAATCACCTCGTCGCGGTCGGTGGTGGTGGCGTTGCCGACCACGGGGGCCTCGGCCTGGCTCTGGGCGCGCTCGAGCTCGGCGGCCTGACGCTCGAGAGCGGCCAGGCGCTCGGCCTGCTCGGCCTTGGCGTCAGCCAGCCGATCGCTCGCCTCGGCCACCACGTTGGTGGCCTCCACGCGCTTCTGCTCCAGGTCGGCCAGGGCCTTCTCCTGGGCGTTCTTCTTCTCGTTCAGGTCGGCCGCTATGGCATCGAGGCGCTCCTTGCGCTCCTTCTGGGCCTGCACCTCGTCGGCCTGGTACTGCATGATCTGGCCGACGTACTCCATGTTGCGCAGAAGGTCGGTAAAGTTGGAGGACTCGAGCACCACCGTGAGTAGCGACACGGAGCTACCGCCGCGGTACTCGGAGGCCGCCGTCTCGCCGAGGGCGGCGCGACCGGCCAGCACCTCCTCCTGGGCGGCCAGCGCATCGGCCGCAGCCTGGTCGACCTGGGTCTGCAAGTCGGCCACCTGGGCGGAGAGCCACTCGTATTCGGCTGAGAGGGACTCCATGCGCGCCTCGGCCGCATCGAGCACGGCCTGCGCGTCGTCCACCTCGTCGGCCCAGGCGCTGCCGGTGGCGAGCCCGGGGCACGCGCAGACAAGGGCGAGGGCCGTGATGACGGCCAGGAACCTCGTCGTGAACCTCGATATCGTCAAGGGGTCACCTTTCCGTTGTCCTGCTGCCGCGGGCCCCGGCGCGGCGCGGCGGGGCAGCGCGCCCCTCCCCCTGCGGGTGCCAGGCGCTGGCAGATCAACTCATCTTCCCTAAAGTGACCCCCGCTGGCAAGCGTTTTCGCGGAAAAACATAGGTTCGCCCCGTGGCGCCCGCCCGCGCGACACGGGTGCTTTCAGCACTTGACGTGCTGTTACTCCCACGCGGCACGTAGGCGCGCTATCTCATCGGCATAGCCGGAGATATCGTCGTGGGGCGTCTCCAGGAAGAAGGGCAGGCTGCGGAGCGCCTCGTGGCGGGTCACCGCCGAGAGCGCTTCGAAGCCGATGTGTCCCTCGCCGATGGCCGCGTGGCGGTCTTTGCGCGCCCCGAGCGGGTTGAGGGAGTCGTTGAGGTGCACGGCGCGCAGGCGCCCAAGCCCGATCACGCGGTCGAACTCCTCGAGCACGCCGTCTAAGTCGCCCGCGATGTCGTAGCCCGCATCCCAGACATGGCAGGTGTCCAGGCACACGCCCACCTGGCCGTCCAGCTCCACCTGGCCGATGATGGCCGCCAGCTCCTCGAAGCGGCCGCCCACCTCGGTGCCCTTCCCCGCCATGGTCTCCAGGAGCACGGTGGTGGTCTGGCCGGGCGCGAGCACCTCGTTCAGAACGGCGGCTATCTTGGCGATGCCCACGTCGGCCCCCTGCTTGACGTGCGATCCGGGGTGGAAGTTGTACAGCTGCCCGGGCGTGGCCTCCATGCGCGCCAGGTCGTCGGCGAAGGTGGCGCGGGCGAAGTCCTGCACGCGCGCATCGGCGGCCGCGGGGTTGAGCGTGTAGGGGGCGTGCGCGAGGATGACGTCGATGCCCTCCTCGGCCGCGCGCCGCTCGAAGGCGGCCACGTCCGCCGGATCGATGGCCTTGGCCTTGCCGCCGCGCGGGTTGCGCGTGAAGAACTGGAAGGTGTCGGCATCGATGGAGGCCGCTGCCCTCGCCATGGCCTCGTACCCCTTCGAGCTGGACAGATGGCACCCGATGGTAAGCATGGCAACGCTCCTCTCTCGCGGGCGCGAAGGCCGCGGGGAGGGCCGTCCCTCCCCGCGGATCCGCATCGGAGCATGGTAGCAGATGCCCGCGCCTCGGGGCGCGGGCGCGCTACATCCCCAGTGCCGTGAGCGCGATGGCCGCCCCCAGCAGCGCGACGCACAGGCCCAGGGCCGCCACGTCGCGCGCCGCGAGGGGGTAGTCCTTGTAGCCGCTCGCGCGGGTGCGCAGGTTGAAGCCGCGCACCTCGGCGGCGATGGCGGCGGAGTTCGTCTTGCGCACGGAGCTCACGAGCAGGGGCACGCACAGGGGCATCATGAGCCGCAGCTTCTTCGCGAGAGAGCCGTCGAATTCCACGCCGCGGGCCGTCTGGGCCTCCATGATGCCGGCCATGTCGTTCATGAACACGGGAATGAAGTGCACGGTGGACGTGAACGTGAAGGCGTACTTGTAGGGCACGTGCAGCTGCTTGACCGCCGCGTTGGTGATGTCGCTCATCCGCGTGACGTAGAACACGAGGAACAGCGGGATGGCGGCGGCCATGAGGCGGACGATCACCGTGAGGGCCGCGAGCAGGCTGCCGGTGCCGATGTAGCCCCAGGGCAGCGGCACGAGGGGCGTGCCCGCAGGCGTGGTCAGCACGAGCACCACGGCCAGGATGACCGAGAAGCCCAGCACCGCCTTGCACAGCCCCGCTGTCTGGCGCCCCAGGCCGCACGAGGCGGCCAAGGCCAGGGCGATGACCAGCATGACCAGCAGAAACACCAGGTTGGAGTTGACGAAGCAGGCCACGGCGAACAGAACCGCGCCCACGAGCTTGGCCGCGGGGCTCATGCGGTGCAGGAGGCTGTCCCCCGGCACGTACTCCAGAAACTTCGCCATCACCGGCTCCCTTCTGCGCAGGCAGCCGGGCGCGCGGGCGCGGCAGCCTCCTCGGCCGCCAGCACGGCGGCAACGTCGTCGGACGGGGCGTCGGCCTCCGACCCGACCGCTTCCTCGCCCCGCGCGGCGGCTAGGGCCTCTACCATCTGGCTCACGGTGTCGGCCTCGGCCACGGCGGGCGGCACGCCAGGCACCTCGCGGCCGAGGATCAGGGCCACCTCGGTCACCTGGGGCGGCAGGATGTGGGCCGCCTTGAGGGCCGCAGGGTCGCGCAGCACCTCGAAGGTGGGGCCGTCGGCCACCACGCGTCCGTCGGTCATGGCGATGACGCGGCGGGCGAAGTCGGCCACCACCTCCATGTCGTGGCAGACCATGATGACCGTAGTGCCCCCCTCGTTGAGCTCGCGCACCGTGTCCATCACCTTCACGCACTCGCGGAAGTCCAGGCCCGTGGTGGGCTCGTCCAGGATGACGACGGGGGGCGCCAGCACGATGATGGAGGCCAGCGCCAGCAGCTGGCGCGTGCCGCGGTTGAGCAGGAAGGGCTCGGCGTCCGGGTCGAAGCCGAAGCGCTCGATCATGGCGTCCACGGCCGCATCGGCCGCCGACCCCTCCTCGCCGAGCGCCTTGAAGCCGAAGAGCAGCTCCTCGCGCACGGTGTTGCAGCAGATCTGTCGGTCGGGGTTCTGGAAGAGGAAGCCCACCTTGCGGGCCAGCTCGCTCACCTTGAGGTCGCGCGTGGACACGCCATCCACCAGCACCTCGCCCGCAGAGGGCTTGAGCAGGCCGTTGGCCAGGCGCATGGTGGTGGACTTCCCCGCGCCGTTGGTGCCCACGAAGGCGACGAACTCCCCGTCGGCGATGGCGAAGCTCACGTCGCGCAGCACCGGCGCGCCCTCGCCGTAGCCGGCGCTGACGTTCTTGAACTCGATCATGCGAGCACCTCCTTGCACGCCGCGGCCGCCTGGGCCACGTTGCGCACGGCAGGCCCGTCGTAGAGGCCGCGCCGCGCCAGCGCGTTCATGAGCGTGGTGGACCGCGGGCAGTTGACGCCCAGGGCCAGCAGCTCCTCGGAATGGGCCAGCACCTCGTCGGGGGGCGCCGGCGTAGCGCACAGCCCCGCCGTCCACGATGACCAGCAGGTCGGCGTAGTCGGAGAGCAGCGCGATCTTCTGCTCCACCACGATCACCGTGGTGCCGTGCTCGCGGGCGTAGCGGGCCAGAAGCTCGAACACCGCCACCGACGAGGCCGGATCCAGCTCGGCTGTGGGCTCGTCGAGCACGAGCACCCGCGGCTTGAGGGCGATGACCGAGGCCACGGCCACCTTCTGCTTCTGGCCGCCCGAGAGGCTGTCGATGGTGCGGTCGCGCAGCTCGGCGATGCCCATGGACGACAGGGCCTCGTCCACGCGCGCGGGGATCTCCTCGCGCGGCACGGCGAAGTTCTCCAGGCCGTAGAGGATCTCGTCCTCCACCACGGTGTTCACCATCTGCGAGTCGATGTCCTGGCAGACGCTGCCCACCAGCCGCGACACGTCGGTAAGCGACGCCTCCACGGTGTCGAGGCCGTCCACCGTCACCGCCCCGTAGAAGTCGCCCGGGTAGCAGTGCGGGATGATGCCGTTCACCGCGTAGGTGAGGGTGGACTTGCCTGAGCCGGCCGGCCCGGTGACGCCCACGAAGCAGCCGTCGGGAATGGACAGGCTCACGTCGCGCACGACCGGCTCGCGGCCCTCGCGGTAGCGGAAGCTGAAGTTCCGTATCTCGATCATGACGTTGGATCCTTTCCTCTCTCCCCCGCCGCGGGCCAGCCGAGGACACCCCGGCCGGCCCGCGCCGAGCGCGTCGTCCTAGCGCTTGAGGACCTTCTTCAGCGGCACGGCGAGAATCTGCACGAAGATGGCGTTGAAGGCGGCGGTGCCCAGCACGATGGCCACGTAGGCGGCCATGGCCACGGCGAAGTCGCCGCCGACGGACACCACGTTGATGTAGACGGACAGCGCCGCGAAGGTGAAGCCGGACACGCAGGTGGAGATGAAGGTGTTCACGAGCGGGCCCACGTCGAGCTTGCCGCCGATACGCAGGGGAACGCGGATGAGCAGGCCGCAGGCGAGCGCGCCCAGAAGCTCCGAGGGAATGTTGAGCAGCGGCGTGGCGTTGAGCATGGGGATCTGGCACACCAGGCCGGCGATGATGCCGATGGCCGCCGACTGGGCCAGGTTGGGCCTGATGAGGATGATGGCCAGGCAGTAGGCGGCGATGATGAAGTTGGGCTTCATGCCGAAGGCGGCCAGCAGGCTGCCCACCGTGAGCTTGAGCACGGCTCCGGCGGCCAGGAGCACGGCCACCAAGATGAGGTCTTGGGCCGTGAGGCCCTTCTTCTCCTGGACGGCGACGGCGCGCTTGGCGCCCGGCTGGACGGCTTCGGCGGTGATACGGGGCTCGGTCATGGCAATCGTTCCTTTCCGGCGGCTCTGCGCCACCCGCTCGGGCCCGCCCCCTTGGCAGGCCACCCTCGCAATTGCCCCGTTCCGACGCGCCTCTGACCTCGAGGCGATGACCCCGGCAAAACAAAAAGGGATCTGTCCTTCGGTTAAAGGACAGATCCCTTGATCTGCGGTGCCACCTTTAATTGGCTCGCTTTCGCGAACCCCCTCACGAGCATGCCATCACACGCTCTGCCTTTAACGCAGGCTCACGGTCCGGATACTCGGCCCAGCCGGCAGACGCGCCGACGCGGCCTTTCCCCTTTCCCTCGGCGACCCATTTACCATCCAGCGTTACTACGGGAATCCCAGCTGCGCCCGCTCTCTGTGAATGCTCTGATGGCTTGACCTTCGCCTCATCGGTTTGAGGTATTCAATTGCTGAGGGCACTTTACCACAACGAGCGCTCACGGCAAGCACTCATTTCGGCAACAAGCGCTGACCTGGGGGGTCAGGAGGAGGAAAACGGCACCTGACCTCCCTTAATTTTCTGCATCTTTTTGCCGTTGCCAGTAGAAACTCGCGCGCGGATATGCTGAAATAGCGAAAGTTAGCCTAAATTGACGGCCGCGTGGCCGAGACCTTGGGAAGAGGAACGTCGATGCCCCAGCAGAACAATCCCCGCAACGGCGCCCGCATTCGGCGGGGACGCTACGCCGCCCCTGTGGCGAGCGGCGCCCCGCAGCAGGCGGCCGGCACGTCGGGGCCCGTCGCCGCAGGCCGAGAGGGCGCGGCCGACCAGCCTTGGGGCGCCGGGGCCCCTGCCCTCGACCGCCAGGCGGGCGCGGAGAGCAGGGGCCGCCATGCCGCCCCTGCGGCCGCGGGAGGCGACGGGCAGCCGGACGGGGCCTGGGGCGCGCCGGAGGAGGCCTTTGCCCCTTCGGCTGATGACGCGGACTTCGAGTTCGTCGCGGACGAGCCGGACGCCTCGTCGCTACCGGGCAACCCGCGCGACCGCGTGACGGTCGGCCCGCGCGTCGGCGGCGAGGCCCACGGCGGGCGCGGCATCGTCATCCAGCCGGGCGCCACCGGATCCACGCCCGTCATCGGCGTGGACACCGCCCATGCCCGCGTGGTACCGCGCGCT
>CANSQW010000077.1 GCA_947649215.1 uncultured bacterium
CACGAGGGCAACTACGTCATGGGCGCCAACATCGCCGGCTTCGAGAAGGTCGCCGAGGCGATGATGGCCCAGGGCGTCGTCTAGGGATGCAGCTCGCATAGCCACCTGCTCGCGCATTCGAGGGGCGGGGCCTGCGGGCTCCGCCCCTCTCCTGTGTGGCCCCAGGTGCCCGCGACGACTCCACAAGATGTGCCGCCCCGTACCGTGCCGTCGCACAACCTGTGGGCAATCTCACCCGCTTTACGCGCAGAATCCCTGCGCCCTCCCGGTTTTTCGTGTATCCTCTCAAGTATGGAAAATCAGCCACGAAAGAGCGATCGCAGCTCCGGCCGGACACGGCGCGGGGCCGCCTCGGCGTCCTCTCGCCCCCGCTTCGGGGAAGGCGCGGGATCCGGTCGCTCTGACCGGCAGCGCCCCGGCGACGAGGCACGCGGCGCGCGCGCCTCAGGACGCCTCTCCCCCCGTGATGAGAACGGGCGCGACGCCTCGAGCGCGCGGCGCAGGCCCGAGGGCAGCCGTCCTCCGCGCCACAATCCCGCCCGGGCAGCTGAGTGCTCCGCACGTGGCCGCCAGGCAAGCGGCAGGGCCAACGCGCCGCAGCGCAGCGATGAGCCGCGTCGGGCCGAGCGCCCGTCTGGCAAGTCCGCAGGCGCCCCTTCAGCCGCCGCGCTCCTCGAGCGCGCCCGCGCCGCCCTCTCCCCGCTATCCTCACGCGCCGCGACGCTGCTCGCATCCCCCCGCACGCGCCTTGCCGCAGCCCTCGTCATCGTCCTGCTCATGGCCTGGGGCATTACCGCGGCCGTGGGGTCCTGCTCCCCCTCCGCGCACAGCGACCGGCCCACCTCTGCCGACTTCGTGTCACACTCGGCTCCTAACTGGGAGGATCTCCACGAGGAGGACGGGCGCATGGTCTACACCGTCGACGGCCATGTGGCCTCCCGGGCCGGCATCGACGTATCCGAGCATCAGGGCGAGATAGACTGGCAGGCCGTGGCCGGCGACGGCATCGACTTCGCCATCATCCGCGTCGGTCGGCGCGGCGCGGCCGAGGGCGAGGTGCGCGAGGACGAGTTCTTCGCGCAGAACATGGCCGGCGCGCGCGAGGCCGGACTCGACGTGGGGGCGTACTTCTTCTCGCAGGCCGTCAACGAGAAGGAGGCGATCGAGGAGGCGGACTTCGTAATCGCCCGCCTGAAGGGCCGCGAGCTGGCCTACCCCGTCGTCTACGACCATGAGCCGGTGGAGGGGGTCGAAGGCCGGGCCGACAACCTCTCGGTGGAGCAGATGACCGCCAACGCCAAGGCGTTCTGCGACCGCATCGCTGCAGCGGGCTACCCCGCCATGGTCTACGGAAACGCCGCCGACCTGGCCCGCTACTCGCTCAAGGAGCTCTCCGGCTACGGCATCTGGTTCGCCGAGTACGGCTCCACCATCCCGAGCCGCCTCGGGCGGTTCTCTATCTGGCAGTACACCAACGAGGGAGAGGTGGCCGGCATCGGGCGCACCGTCGACCTCAACATCCACTTCCCGCAGAACTGACCTAGCCCTCGATCACCCGCGCCGAGCGCACGTTGCTCGAGGTGACCACCACCACGCCGACCGATCCGCGCTCGGGGGACTCCACCACGAAGGCGCGGCCGCGGTCCTCGCCGCCGGTGGTGAGCCCCTTCTCGGGCCCGGTGACCACCACCACGTCCGCATGGTCAAAGGAGCCGACCAGGGCGGTTCGTCGCGTGAGGCAGACCACCAGCTCGGCGCCCTCCTCGCGCAGGCGCTTCTCGTAGAGCGCGAGCAGCGTACCCGACGCGTAGGCGTCGAGGGAGTAGACGCCGATGCGCCGCCCGCCCGCGCGGAGCACCTGGGGCTCGGCGTAACGCGCGAGGTCGGATGCGTCGAGCGAGAGCACGGCGGCGTCCTTCTGCTCGTACATCGCGCGGACGTCGGAGACGAAGACGGCGCCCGCCTCGTCCTCCGAGGCATTGAAGGCGCCGAGGATGGGGAGGATGGCCAGGCCGATGCTGTTGGTGGCCGGGTCGATGGGAGGCTTGCTGGAGGGAGGCTCGTCGGCAGCGGCCTCGTCAGGACTCACGGTGCCCGAGTAGACGAGGACGGTGTAGCCGTCCATGCGGCCCACCGTGTCGTCGACGAAGGAGGCGGCCACGTTCCACGTGCGCGCCGTGGAGAGATAGCCAGTCAGCACCACGCCTGCGAACACGACGAGGAGCACGAACACGACGAGGGCGATCTTTTCCCGTGAGGCCTTATCCATAATGAACCGGATTATAGCGTGCCCCGCCGCCACGTTCCTCGGCACCCCCGGCCGACGGTCCGCCCGGACAGGAAAACCGCAACGCTTAAGAGGCCTTCAGGAACGGTCGGGGGGGGGGCAGCCGCACAGGGCGGCTAGCGGGCCTTGGGGCCCTCGCGCTCGCTCACGAGGAAGATCATGGCGACGATGGCCGCAGCACCCGCGGCATCCCACACCGTCACCGGCGTTCCCAGCCACAGCGCCGATATCACCATGGCCGAGACGGGCTCGACGCTGCCAAGAAGCCCTGCGCGCACCGGCCCGGCGTCCTTGATGCCCTGGACGAACAGCAGGTAGGCCAGGATGGTTCCCACCCCCACGATGGCCGCGAACACCGCCCAGCCCTCGGGCGGAAGCGAGACCGGCTGCTCCCAGGGGCGGAAGGCCGCCAGCGCCACCGCGCCGGCGATGGCCATGGCGGCGCCCGTCACCAGAAACGAGCCGTATCGCGCGAGCGGCCGCACGGGCATGAGGTTGTAGAACGCGAGCGACACCGCCGATATGAGGCCCCAGGCCAGGCCCTCCGCAGGCACCGCGAGCGTCGAGGGATCGCCCTGGGTGGCGATGAGCAGGACGCCGAGAAGCGCGCAGGCGAGGCCGGCCGCCTCGCGAAAGACAGGCGCCCGGCGCGCGACCAGGCAGGCGTAGAGCATGATGAGGGCCAGGCCCAGCTGCTCGAGGAGCAGCGCCGTCCCCGCACCCGCCGATCCGATGGCTGACAAGTAGCTTACCTGGGTGAGCAAGATGCCGAGCAGGGCGAAGCCGGCGATGCGCGCCAGGGAGGGCCCGTCGCGGAGCACGGCCGCGGCGCGGCGCCGGTCGCGCACGACGGCCAGCACGAGGAAGAACAGCGCTGCGCACGCCAAGCGCGCGCAGGTGATCCACTCCACCGACACCCCGTAGCTGCCCATGAGCACCTCGGCGCAATTGGCCGAGAATCCCCAGAACACGCCGCCGAGAAGCGCGCACACCACGCCGCGGAGCAGCTGGGGGCGCCCCGCAGGCGCCTCCCCCTCGCCTGGCCACTTCTCTAGCCCCTCATGCTCGCTTGCGCCCTCATGCGGCCGACGCGCCTTCTCGGGCGCCACCGGGCCGCCGCCGGCGTCGCCCCGGCCCATGGCCTAGTCTCCCAGCATGCGGGCGATGAAGCGGCCCGTATGGCTCTCAGGCACCTGGGCCACCTGCTCGGGCGTGCCCTGCGCGATTATGCGGCCTCCGCGGTCGCCGCCCTCAGGACCCAGGTCGACGATATGGTCGGCGCTCTTGATGACATCCAGGTTGTGCTCGATGACGAGCACCGTGTTGCCGCCGTCGACCAGACGCTGGAGCACCACGAGAAGCTGGCGCACGTCCTCGAAGTGCAGGCCGGTCGTCGGCTCGTCGAGAATGTAGAACGTCTTGCCCGACGAGCGCTTCTGCAGCTCGCTCGCGAGCTTCACGCGCTGCGCCTCGCCGCCGGAGAGCGTCGTGGCGGGCTGTCCGAGGCGAATGTAGCCCAGCCCCACGTCGAAGAGCGTCTGGAGCTTGCGCTTGATGCCGGGGATGTTCTCGAAGAAGGCGAGCGCGTCCTCCACCGTCATGTCGAGCACCTCGGCGATGCTCTTGCCGCGATAGGTCACCTGCAGCGTCTCGCGGTTGTAGCGATGGCCGCCGCATACCTCGCAGGGCACGTAGATGTCCGGCAGGAAGTGCATCTCGATCTTGATCTGGCCGTCGCCCTTGCAAGCCTCGCACCGGCCGCCGCTCACGTTGAACGAGAAGCGCCCCGGAGCATAGCCGCGGGCCTTCGCCTCGGTCGTCGAGGCGAACAGGGCGCGGATGTCGTCCCACAGCCCGATGTAGGTGGCGGGGTTCGAGCGCGGCGTGCGCCCGATGGGGCTCTGGTCGATGTTGATGACCTTGTCGAGCTTGTCGAGGCCCGTGATCTTGCGGTAGGGCCCCGTACGCCGATGGGCGTGGTTCAGGCGGTTGGCCAGAGCCGGTGCCAGGGTGTCGGTCACCAGCGAGCTCTTACCCGAGCCGGACACGCCGGTGATGACGGTGAGCGTGCCCAGCGGCACCTCGAGCGTCACGTTCTGCAGGTTGTTCTCGGTGGCACCCGTCATCTTGAGCGAGCCGCGCTTGGGGCGGCGGCGCTCGGAGGGCACCTCGATGGAGCGGCGGCCCGACAGGTAGTCGGCCGTGAGCGACCCCTCGGCCGCCATGACCTGGGCCGGGGTGCCCGCGGCCACCACCTCGCCACCGCGCTCGCCGGCGCCGGGCCCCATGTCCACCACGAAGTCCGCCGCGCGGATGGTGTCCTCGTCGTGCTCGACCACGATAACGGTGTTGCCCAGGTCGCGCAGGCGCTCCAGCGTGGCGATGAGCCGCTCGTTGTCGCGCTGGTGCAGGCCGATGGAGGGCTCGTCGAGGATGTAGAGCACGCCCATGAGACCGGCGCCGATCTGGGTGGCCAGGCGGATACGCTGCGCCTCGCCGCCCGAGAGCGTGGCCGTGGCGCGCTCGAGCGTCAGGTAGTCCAGGCCCACGTCCACGAGGAAGCGCAGGCGCGCCTTGATCTCCTTCACGATGGGCCCGGCGATGTAGTTGTCCTGCCCCTCGAAGGAGAGCCCCTCGAAGAAGGCGAGCGACTCCCCCGCCGACATCTCCGTGACGCCGTGGATGGACTCGCCGTTCACGGTGACGGCGAGGATCTCCGGCTTGAGGCGCTTGCCCCCGCAGGTGGCGCAGGGGATGGTGGCGAAGTAGGCGGACATCTTCTCGCGCTGGGCGTCGGACTGGGCCTCCGAGTAGCGCCGCTGCACCGCGGCGAGCACGCCCTCCCACTCGAGGTACCAGTAGGTGTCCCGGCCGTCCACGGTCACGTAGTCCACGCGGATCTTCTCGCTGCCCAGCCCGTTCATAATGGCCTTCTGCGCCTTGGCCGGCAGATCCTCCCAAGGGGTGGCGGGGTCGACGCCGAGGTGCTTGGCCACGGCGCGCAGCACCTGCGGGTAGTAGTTGCCGCTCTTGAACGGCGCGATGACGCCCTCCTCCAAAGACAGCGACGGGTCGGGCACCACGAGCGAGGGATCCACCTCATCTCGGCTTCCGATGCCCAGGCAGTCCGGGCAGGCGCCATAAGGGGCGTTGAACGAAAAGTCGCGTGGCTGGAGCTCGTCCATGGAGTGGCCGTGCTCAGGGCAGGCGAGCGCCAGCGAGAACAGGTGCTCCCCCGCCCCCAGGCCGCCCGTGGCTCCCGACGAGGTGCCGCCTGACGCGCCCTGGGGCTTGCCGTCCGCGCCCATCACCTGGACGAGCACCCGCCCGTCGGCGAGCTTGGTGGCCAGCTCGACGGCCTCGGCGATGCGGCTCGTAGCCGACTCCTTCAGGGTGACGCGATCCACCACCACATCGATGAAGTGCTTGATCTTCTTGTTAAGGGTAAGCCCCTCGCCGTCGAGCTTCACGATCTCGCCATCCACGCGCACGCGCGAGAAGCCCTCCTTCTGGAGGTCGGCGAACAGCTTGGTGAACTCGCCCTTGCGGCCGGCCACCACCGGGGCCATGACGATGGCCTTGCGTTCCTCCCCCGCGGCCAGCCGCAGGATCTCGTCGGTCACCTGGTCGGTGGTCTGGCGACGGATCTCACGGCCGCACTCCGGGCAGTGGGGAACGCCCACGCGCGCATAGAGCAGGCGCAGGTAGTCGTAGATCTCCGTGGTAGTGCCCACCGTGGAGCGCGGATTCTTCGACGTGGTCTTCTGGTCGATGGAGACGGCCGGCGACAGGCCGTCGATGGAGTCGAGATCAGGCTTGGACATCTGCCCGAGGAACATGCGTGCATAGCTGGAGAGGCTCTCCACGTAGCGGCGCTGCCCCTCGGCGTACATGGTGTCGAAGGCCAGGCTCGACTTGCCCGAGCCGGAAAGCCCCGTGATGACCACGAGCTCATCGCGGGGGATGGTGAGGTCCACGTTCTTGAGGTTATGCTCGCGGGCACCCTTGATGACGATTTCGCTTTGTCCCATAGACTGGTTCGTTCCTCTGCTTCACACGGCGGCGGGGATCGCCCCTGCCGCCGGACTTAGGTTTTCTCAGGGCGCCCATTCTAACCCAAAACCCTCGGCAGCAGTCGCAGAACGAGAACTTTTGTTCGTTGTTCAAAGAGTGTCCATAATTGGCAGGAGCGCGGCCCAGAGCGCGGGCGGGCGCTAGAGGAAGAAGGGAATGTAGGCCAAGACGACGAGCGCGGCCCAGAACAGCGTCCTTGCCTTCTTGCGAC
>CANSQW010000078.1 GCA_947649215.1 uncultured bacterium
GCGCCCCCGCAGCTCCCGGGGCGCCTGCGGCTCCGCGCGATCAGGCGTAGGGCTCCGCTTCCCGCGCGAGCACCTCGCCGAGCCTGCGAGCCAAGGCGCCCACCTCCCGCGACGACCCCGCCAGGCGCACGACCGACTGGTGCAGCACCCTCGGGAAGTCGACCACCGGGACGGCCGCGATGCGGCTCGAGGCGAACTGGCTCGCCGAGGTGCTCGGCAGCAGGAACGCCCCCGCGCCGCCCTCGATCATCCCGACGATGTAGGAGTGGCTGCGCGGCACGATGGTCAGGCGGGCGCCGGCGGTGCGGCAGTACTCCACCCCGCGGGCACCCGCCAGCGTGTCCGCCTCGAGCGCGAGGAGGTTCTGCCCGGCGAAGTCCGCCGCCATGAGCCTGCGCTTCCGGGCAAGCGGCGAGCCCGCCGACACGCAGGCGAGCGCCCGCGGCTCCGCGCTCCCAACGGGCTCGGCAACGAACTTCCGGCTGCGCGAGTCGAGCCAGGTCACCGCCACCTCCAGATCGCTGCGGCCCAGGCGGCTCAGCGCCGTCTCCGACGAGCAGTCCACGATGCTGATGGCGAACTGGGGATACTCCGACGAGAGCCCGACGATGGTCGCCAGCGTCTTCGCGCTGAAGAGGAACAGCGGCAGCCCGATGCGCACGACCTTGGGCTCCGGAGCCTTCCCCCTGAGCCCCTCCAGCGTGCTGCGCCACAGCGGCTTCAGGACGAAGAGCCGCTCGGCGAGGAAGCGCCCCTCGGGCGTCAGGGTCACGCCCTGGTGGCTGCGCACGAAGAGCTGCACGTCGAGCTCGTCCTCGAGCCGGTTCATGGCCTCGGTCAGGGCCTGCCGCGACACGTAGTTTTCCTGCGCGGCCTTCGAGATGCTCTGCCTCTCGGACACCGCCAAAAACAGCTCCAGGCTCCGCACGTCCACGGCCACCACCCCCTCGGCCCCGATTCTCACCCAGAGTCGCCCTCGGCAACAGCCCCGCTCCCGTTGTCATCTCCCCTCGCAAGATGACAGCGGGAGCGATACGATAGAAAAGTGGCAAGGATACCTGTCCACTAATGGAAAAAGTGGCTTAGTTTCTTGGCCACTTGTTCTGGGAGCTGCCCGCTTGCCGCACGATGACGAGAGTGCCCTCGCTCAGCGCGTCGCCGAACC
Organism: uncultured bacterium; assembly: GCA_947649215.1. Lineage (GTDB taxonomy): Bacteria > Actinomycetota > Coriobacteriia > Coriobacteriales > Eggerthellaceae > Enterorhabdus. Next base: position 1,166 of record CANSQW010000078.1, read on the forward strand.
GGTTGAGAAGCGCGAAGTCACGGCAGCCGTCTATGCCATGCTATTTGGCTGGCAGCACCTTCAAGTACTCGGAGTCGTACACGCCCACCGGGTACTCGCGGATATAGCCGTAGGCCCTCATGTTGTATCGCATACAAGGGGTATTTCATACAAATAATGCGACGAACACCCCGCTAATCTATGCCAATAATTCGATTTGACAATTACAAGAAAACAACTCCAGGCTTCGCGCGTCCATGGCCACCCCCCTCGGCCCCGATTCTCGCCCAGGGTCGCCCGCGACGGCGGATGGGTGATGAGCCGGCGTTTTGGCGTCTCCCGCCAGACGATCGCAATTCCGTGTTTTAATGTATGAATCATTGTTCCTGAAAATGTTACGAGATCGAACTCGCCGACTGAATGCCCTCGCTTTTCGAAGCCATCTGAGCAGAAAACGGACGCATCGCCTTACCACCAAGCCCGAACGGGGACAAAGCGGACCATAGTTGAGACAGCATGAAGGGAGTCTGCAGAATGCGCCACCTACTTTCTCTGCTTCACGGCCCTCGATTATCCTCAGGTTTAGCTTTGCAGGGTCGCACTCGCATTCTTTTCGCTCTTCTCGCAGCCATCGGTATTTCAGCGATTCTTTTTGCTGCTTATTGGTTTGGCATAGCGAATAATTATGAAAGGAACTCCATGGAGGGGTTCCCGCTTAACGGCATGTACGTCTCCGCTCATGCGAGCCGCCCATCTGCCGCCTTCCTCGAAAGCGACAATGATGATTTGTCGGGAGTCTACCAAGTCATCAATAAAGACGACCTTGTCCTGGAGGGCACTTATGCGCAGACTTTCGACCCAAATGTATACACGCTTTTCGATCAAGAGGGAAACACGGTTGGTAGCGCGCATTTAGCATTCGCTTCAAGAGAGGGCACCAACGGGTTGCTATTCTTACAACTCAACGATTCCGAGGTCGTCCTCCGCAAGACCAACAGGGCCCCCGCCTTCCTCAAAGATCGCTCTTAGAAAAGCAGCGGCCCCGCTTTTGGCGGGGCCGCTGGATGCTGACTGGGAGCTAGTACAGCTTAGCGCCGGCGGGGATGCGGTCGTCAACCATGAGCAGGTTGAGGCGCTCCTCGGGCTCGCCGTCGTCGCCCGGCACCTCATGGACGGCGCTGATGATCATGCCGCAGGAGTCGATGCCCATCATCTTGCGCGGCGGCAGGTTGGTGATGGCGATGAGCGTCTTGCCCACCAGCTCCTCGGGCTCGTAGTAGGCGTGGATGCCGGAGAGGATGACGCGCTCATCCCCCGTGCCGTCGTCGAGGGTGAACTGCAGCAGCTTCTTGGACTTCGGCACCGCCTCGCAGGCGAGCACCTTCACGGCGCGGAAGTCGGACTTGCTGAACGTGTCGAAGTCCACCTCGTCGGCGAACAGCGGCTCGATGACCACGTTGGAGAAGTCGACGGGCGCAGCCGGCGCAGCAGTCTCCGCGGCCGGCGCCGCAGCGCGCACCCCGCCAGCGGGCGTCTCGTCCTTCATGTGGGGGAACAGCAGCACGTCTCGAATGGAGGGGGCGTCGGTCAGCAGCATGACCAGGCGGTCGATGCCCACGCCCACGCCGCCCGCCGGCGGCATGCCGTACTCGAGCGCGCGGATGTAGTCGGCGTCGTAGCCCATGGCCTCGTCGTCGCCGAGGTCCTTCGCCTCCACCTGGGCGCGGAAGCGCTCGGCCTGATCCACCGGGTCGTTGAGCTCGGTGAAGGCGTTGGCGTACTCATGCCCCATGATGAACAGCTCGAAGCGCTGGGTGAGCTCCGGGTTGTCGGGGTGCTTCTTCGCCAGCGGCGACACCTCGAGCGGGTGGTCGATGACGAACGTGGGCTGCACGAGCTTCTCCTCAGCCACGGCCTCGAAGATCTCCGCGATGAGCTTGCCCTTGCCCCACGCGTCCTCGGCGTGCCCGCCGTTGCGCTCGAGGATGGACACGAGCTCCTCGCGGGTGCGCTCGAAGGAGACGTCCTCGCCGGCGCCCTCGCTGGCCAGCTCGATCATCGAGGCGCGGCGCCAGGTGCCGTCCAAGTTGATCTCCGTGCCCTGGTAGGTGACCTTGAGCGTGCCGCAGGCCGCCATCGCCGCGGCCTTGATGTAGCCCTCGGTGAGGTCCATCATGCCGTCCAGGTCGGTGAAGGCCTGGTAGGCCTCCATGGTGGTGAACTCGGGGTTGTGGAACGGGTCCATGCCCTCGTTGCGGAACTGGCGGCCGATCTCGAACACCTTCTCGAAACCGCCCACGAGCAGGCGCTTCAGCGGCAGCTCCGTGGCAATGCGCAGGTAGTAGTCGCGATCCAGCGCGTTGAAGTGCGTGATGAAGGGCTTCGCGTTCGCACCGCCGATGATGGCGTGCAGGAAGGGGGTTTCCACCTCGTAGAAGCCCTGATCCTCCATGTAGCGGCGAATGGCCGACACGATCTTGAAGCGGCGTTCGAAAGTGGTGCGCACCTCGGGGTTCATGACCAGGTCCACATAGCGCTGGCGGTAGCGGGTCTCCTTGTCCTGCAGCCCGTGGAACTTCTCGGGCAAGGGGCGCAGCGACTTGCTCATGAGCTCGAAGGAGTCCACGGCCACGGACAGCTGGCCCCGGCGAGTGCGCATCATGGTACCGGTGACGGCGATCCAGTCGCCCACATCCAGGTCGCACAGGTCGGCGAAGCGCTCCTCGCCCAGCGCGTTGATGCGGCAGAACAGCTGGATGTCGCAACCGGACTCACGCAGCTCCAAAAAGGCGATCTTGCCCTGCACGCGCTTGGCCATGATGCGGCCGGCGATGGTGACCGCATCCTCGGTGGAATCGCCGTCCTCCAAGTGAGCGTACTGCTCGTTCAACGCACCCACGCTGTGACTGCGCTCGATGGAATGGCCGTAGGGGTCCACGCCCGCGGCAATCAGCGCCTCGCGCTTGGCCTTGCGCACCTCGATGGGATCGTCTTCGATTACCTCAACAGTTTCTTCAGCCATATTAGTGCTCGATCTTCAGGATGGTCAGAGTGATGTCGCGGCCGGTGGGGCCCGTGGTGGTCACCTCGTCGCCCTTCTTGCGGCCGAGCAGCGCCTGGCCGACGGGGGACTCGTTGGAGATCTTGCCCTCGGCGGCATCGGACTCGGCGCCGCCCACGATGGTGAACACCCGCTCGCGGCCGTTCATGTCCACCGTGACCACGCTGCCGATGTTCACCTTGCTCGAGCGCTTCGGCGTGTTCACCACGGTGGCCTCGGACAGGATGCGGCTGATCTCGGCGATGCGCGCCTCCATCATGCCCTGCTCGTTCTTCGCGTCGTCGTACTCGGAGTTCTCGGAGATGTCGCCGAACTCGCGGGCCACCTTGATGCGCTCGCCGATCTCGGCGCGCTTCTCGGTCTCCAGGTAGTGGAGCTCCTCCTCGAGCTTCTCCTTGCCTTCCTGCGTGAGGATGTAGTTGCTGTCTGCCATGTTCTCCGTCCTTAGGGGTTGGGCACGTCTTTCCGACGTGCGCTCGATCGCGCTGCGCCGCGCTGGCGGTTCCGCGCGCTGACACAAGATGAGCGCACCGCCGTGCCTGGCGGTGCGCTCGTGAAGCCGAATGTCGGCGCCGCCGGGATGGCGGGCCATCCGATGGGGCTACTCGTCGGCCTTCTTGACGACGACCTTCTTCTTGACGGTCTTCTTGGGGGCCTTCTCGACCACTTCCTCGATGATCTCGTCCTGGTCGACGGCCTCCTCGATCTCCTTCTCGCCAGAGCCGATGCCGTCGCGCAGGTTCTTGACGGTCTTGCCCAGGGCGCTGCCAAGCTTCGGCAGGTTCTTCGGGCCGAAGATGAGCAGGATCACCGCGAGGATGATAAGCAGCTCGGGAACGCCCATTCCCAGAATTTTCATAGGTTCCTCCAAGGGCTTGCGCCCGCCTCGGTGCTGGGGCGAGCCCTCGCCCCTTTTTTGCTGGGGGAAGGGTACCACAACCGCCCGTAAATGGAACGCCCCCGACGAAAACAACACCCCTTGCCCTAGAGTTCGCTCAAAGTGGTTCAATGGGGTTCTGAGCCGCGCTTCTGAGAGGAGAACCGCCATGGAGTATCGCCCGCTGGGAACAACCGGCCTTGAGGCCAGCGTCATCGGATTCGGCGCCGAGTGGATCGAGAAGATGGACGCCGTCGAGGTGCGCGCCCTGGCCGACCGCTGCGCGGCCGCCGGCGTGAACATCGTCGACTGCTGGATGAGCGACCCGGCCGTGCGCTCGGCGCTCGGCGCGGCGCTCGAGCCCACGCGCGAGCGGTGGATCATCCAGGGACACATCGGCTCCACCTGGCAGGACGGCCAGTACGTGCGCACACGCGACCTCGCCCACGTGCGCCCCGCCTTCGAGGATCTGCTCACGCGCCTGCGCACCGACCACGTGGAGCTGGGGATGATCCACTTCGTGGACGACCCGGCGGAGCTCCGCGCCCTCATGGCCGGTGAGCACGGCTTCATGGACTACGTGCGCCAGCTCAAGGCCGAGGGAAAGATCGGGCACGTGGGGCTTTCCACCCACAACCCCGAGGTGGCGCAGCTGGCGGCCGAGTGCGGCGAGGTGGAGGTCATCCTGTTCTCGGTGAACCCCGCCTTCGACCTCATGCCGCCCTCCGACGATCTGAACACCCTCTTCGGCGACTACGAGGGCGTGGCCGGCGACGGCATCGACCCCGTGCGCGCCCGGCTCTACGCCACCTGCGAGCAGCGGGGCGTGGCGCTCACCGTGATGAAGGGCTACGCGGGCGGGCGGCTGCTCTCGGCCGACACGTCGCCCTTCGGCGTGGCGCTCACGCCCGCGCAGTGCCTCCACTACGCGCTCACGCGGCCGGCCGTGGCCAGCGTGCTAGCCGGCTTTGAGGGCGTGGCGCAGCTGGAGGAGGCGCTCGCCTACCTGGACGCCACGTCCGAGGAACGCGACTACGCGAGCGTGCTGGCAAGCGCGCCGCGACACGCCTGGTACGGGCAGTGCACCTACTGCGGCCACTGCGCGCCCTGCTCCGCGGGCATCAACATCGCGCTGGCCAACAAGTACGCCGACCTGGCCGCGCTCCACGACGAGGTGCCGGCATCCGTCCAGGCCCACTACGAGGCCATGGCCGCCACCGCCGGCGACTGCACCGGCTGCGAGGCCTGCGAGCCGCGCTGCCCCTTCGGCGTGGCCATCGCCGCGCGGATGACGCAGACCGCGGCGCTGTTCGGCTGCTAGGCGGCGGGAGCGCTACGGGCCGCGGGGCCAGCGGTCGCGAAGTCCGGAGTTTCTGGCCAATTTCGCTATGGTTTACGCACCCGGACGGCC
>CANSQW010000079.1 GCA_947649215.1 uncultured bacterium
CCACCGCGGCACATCACCCTGGAAGGCGATCCGGGCGTCTTGCTCGCATGGCCGCCCGCCCCGCCCTAGGCAATCGGCTGGTGCGCCGGATCGGCCAGGTAGGCGGCGCAGCGGGTGCGGAAGCATTCCTCGAAGCGCGTCACGTAGTCCAGCGCCTCGGCATCGGGGCCGGCGTCGTCTGCGTAGGCGAACCCCATGCAGAACCGCGCCGCCCCCTCGATGGGCGCGTGGGCGATGGCCTCGTGGGGCTCGGCCAGAAACACGCTGAGCGAGTCGCTGAAGGTGACCGCCTTCCCCGCGCTCACGGAGTTGGCGATGCGCGTGGGGTTGGAGGCGTGGGTGACGACGTTGCGCAGGGGATGCTCGCGGAACATGTCGCGGATGATGCCGTTGAGCACGGCGTCGTTGTAATAGGCGACGGGCAGCTCCGCCACGCGGGCGAGGGGGAAGGCCCCCTTGCCCGGACGGATGAACTGCGATGAGGCGGCCAGCACCATCTCGGTGACGAACAGCGGGCGAAACGTCAGGCCCGGCAGACGCCTGATCTCCTCCACCTCGGCGATCGGTAGGCACAGGGCGTAGACCGCCCCCTCGCCGCCGCGCTCGAGGGCATCCTTTATCTCGGCGTACGAGTGCTCGATGATGGTGACGTCGTCGAGTCCCGCGGCTGCGAGGTCGCGGTCGAGCAGCGAGAACAGCGAGTCGGTGACGAAGGCGCAGGCGTGCAGGGTGGGACAGCCGGCTCGCCCAGCTGCGGCGCGCCCGGGTGAGCCGGCCCGCGTGAAGGGGGCGAGCGCTCCGAGGAGCTCATCGCGCTCGACCAGGCACCGTCGGGCATGGGGCAGCAGCGCGCGTCCGGCGCCGGTGAGTCGCAGGCGCGCGCCCTCGCGCTCGAACAGGCGGCAGCCTAGGTCGCGCTCGAGCGCCGCCATGGCCTTGCTGAGGCCCTGCTGCGATACGAACAGGCCCCGTGACGCCGCGGTGAGCGAGCCGCTCTCGGCTACTGCGACGAAGTACTCCAACGCCTCGAACCTCATAGGCTCCCCCTCGAGTTGCCCGGAAATACTCGGGAAAGCGTAGCAAAGCCGCCAACGTCCGGCAACGCCTGCGCAGCGCATTTCCGCCCCGTCCGCAGACCACAACCTCAGGTTGTGGAATCTACTCCCTTTCCCTGTTGGCAATCAGACGGCCGGCGTCCCATACTGGCGGAAGGGGATGGACGCACCGGCCGCAAGGGGTTTCAGGGCCGAGGCGTTCCTCGTGCCTGCCGATCGGCAGCGCTCTTCTCGCCGCTCGGCCTCTGACGGGGCCGGCCTTGCCGGCCATGATGGCTTCACTTTGAGAGGAGTGACCGTATGCCCATCAAGAAGACAAGGACCGTCTGCACTACCTGCCATGCCCGGTGCGGAGTGTTCGTCTACTCCGACGGCGACGAGATCGTCAAGATAGAGGGCGATCCGGACAACCCGAAGTCCTACGGCACGATCTGCGGCGCGGGCATGTCCCAGCGCGAGATCCACAACGACACCGAAGGGCGCCTGCTCTATCCGATGCGCCGCGTCGGCGAGCGCGGAAGCGGCGAATGGGAGCGCATCACCTGGGACGAGGCGCTCGACGTCATCGCGAGCGAGAGCCGCCGCATCATCGAGGAGTACGGGCCCGAGGCCATCGTCACCGGCCAGGGCACCGGTCGCACCACCAACCACTGGCACTGCCGCCTGAACTCGACGCTCGGCCTGGAGGGCTGGTCGCTCGTGCCCACCCACGTGTGCCTCATGCCGCATATTCTGCCCAACGCCATCTCGCTCGGCATCTTCAGCCCCGCCGACGGCGACCTGGCCAACTCCGGCACCATGGTGCTCTGGGGCCAGAACCCGGCCATGGAGCGCGGCATCATGCGGCGCATCCTCGACCGGCAGCGCGCGGGCGGCAACCTCATCGTCATCGACTCGCGCTTCCAGGACATGTCCAAGCATGCCGACCTGGCCATCCAGCCGCGCCCTGGCACCGATGGCGCGCTGGCCCTCGGCATCATCCGCGAGGTCATCGCCAACGACTGGTACGACCATGAATGGATCGACAACTGGACCTACGGATTCGAGGATCTTCGCACTCGCGTGGAGGAGTTCACGCCCGAGCGTGTCGCGGAGATCTGCTGGATCGAGCCTGAGCAGGTGCGCGTGGCCGCGCGCATGATGGGCACGCAGGGGCCGGTCGGAATGATGGTGGGGCTCGGGCCCGGCTGCATGCACACCAACGCCATCCAGAACGGGCGCGCCATCGCGTGCCTGCAGGGCCTGCTCGGCTGGATCGACGTGCCCGGCGGCGTGAACGTGCCGGTGGCGTTCTCGGTCATGCTCGACGACAAGATCACGCTGTGGGACAGCGCGCTCGACCCCGGTCGTCCGGAGCTGTTCACCTTCGGCGGCGAAAAGCACCCGCTCTACAAGTCGTTCGGCCGCTCCAACGACCCGAACTCCGTCTTCAAGGCCATGATCACCGGCGAGCCGCGACCTGTGAAGATGTTCGTGGCCATCGCCGATGACCCGCTGCTGTGCTATGAGGACTCGAACCTCACCTACGAGGCCATGACGAGCCCCAACCTCGATCTCATCGTGGTGAAGGACTTCTATCTCTCGCCCACGGCCCAGCTTGCCGACATCGTGCTGCCCACGGCCGACTGGTCGGAGCGCTGCACCTACGACGAGGAGCTCGACGGCCCGTTCATCCTCGCCTTCGACCAGGCCGTGCCGGCGCCGGGCGAGTGCTGGGACGACTGGCGCTTCTTCCTGGAGTGGGGCAAGCGCATGAACCCCGAGCAGTGGCCCTGGGCCGACGAGAAGGAGATGGTGCTCTGGCGCCTCAAGGAGTTCTACGGCTTCGATCTGACCTGGGAGGAGTTCCAGGCCGAGCCCGTGCGCATCGTGGGGCTGGGCGAGCCGGGCGCCGAGCCGACGTACAAGAAGTACGAGAAGGGGCTGCTGCGCCCCGACGGTCAGCCCGGGTTCCCCACCGTCACCGGCAAGATTGAGTTCTCGAGCCCGGCCATGGCCGCCTTCGGCTACGACCCGGTGCCCGACTACACCGAGCCGGCCGAGAGCCCGGTGAGCCAGCCGGAGCTGGCGCGGGAGTATCCGCTCATCGGCTCCACGGGACACCGCGTCTACAGCTTCTTCCACTCCGCATGGACCAACGTGCCCGCGCAGCGCGCGTTCTATCCCGAGCCCTTCGCGGTGGTGCATCCCGACGATGCCGCCCGCTTCGGCGTGACCGACGGTGAGTGGATGACCATATCCTCCCCGCGCGGCAAGATCATCTCCAAGGCCCTCGTCTCCCGCGAGGCCAAGGAGGGCTGCGTCTTCATCCCGCGCCCGGCCTGGCGCGACGAGTGCCGCGCGCTCGGGCTGCCCGGCTACGGCTGGGATAGGGCCAACGGCAACGTGCTCGTACCCTCTGAGCCGGCCGAGCCCGGCTACGGTGCGACCGCCATGCGCTCGTTCCTCTGCAAAATCGAGCCCGGAAGGGGTGATCTGTAATGAGTCGGATCGATGGGGGCGGCATCGCCCTGCTGCTTGACCTTGATGATTGCATCGGCTGCTTCGGCTGCGAGGCCGCCTGTCGTGAGACGTACCGCTACCCCTACCATGAGGACTGGATGAAGGTGGTGCGTCGCGAGCCCTTCGTGGTAGACGGCGAGTTGCGTCAGTACCACCTGGTGGCGCCGGTGCTCGACAAGTGCCGCGTGTGCTACGAGGCCGATCCCGACCCGCTGTGCGTGACCGGCTGCGCGGCCCAGGCGCTCAAGATAGGGCCCCTGGAGGAGATCGTTCCCCAGGCAGCGGGCCGTCACTGCGCCATCTATACGGCCTAGCATTCTGCCGGGCCCGTCGTCCGTGCCCATGAGGGGCGCGGGCGGGCGGCGGGCCCGGCTGCTCCCTCAACCATGACCGATCGCGCGATGGCCCTCCCGGGGAGGGTTCGGGCCGTCGCGCCCTCATCAAGGGAGGCTTCTATGGAAGTCCAAGGAAAACGCCCCCTGATGGCCGCCATCGGCTGCGCCATCATCCTCACCGTCGGGCTGGGCTCGACCTCGCTGCTCAACGTCATCGCCGTGCTGCTGGTGGAAGGCATGGGCATCGACCTGGTCACCTACGCCTTCGGACCCATGCTGGCCACGGTGTTCGCGTTTTTGGGAAGCCTGGTGGGCACCAAGCTCATCGGCGTCATCACGCCACGCTGGTGCCTGCTCATCGGCAGCGTATGCACGGCGGTGGCCCTCGTGCTGTTCGCCACCGCCACCGGACCGGCCATGTGGTACGTGGGCAACGTCATCAATGGCATCGTGCTGGCCATCGGCGCTCACGCCTCCGCCGCCGGCGTGCTCTCCGAGTTCTACGGCGAGCGTACGCCCACGGTGTTCGGCGTGGTGGTGGGCGTCATGAGCTTCGTCATCGCCGGGCTCGTGTTCGTGGAGTCGCTGCTGCTGCAGGTGATTGACTACCGCACCTTCATCTACGGCTACGCCGTGCTCGTGCTCGTGCTGGGCGTGTTCGCCAACCTCGTGCTCATCGGCCGGCTGCCCTCCCAGGCGGCCAAGGCGGCCGACCCGCTGGCCGAGGGCGACCCGCTTGTGGCAGACGCCGCGCCTGAGGCGGCCGCGCCGGCTGCACAGGCTCCGCAGGCTGCGGGCATCACGCTGCAAGAGGCCCTGCGCACCCCGGCGCTCTACCTGTTCTTCGCCGCCATGGTGTTCGCGTCGTTCCCGCTCAACGGGTTCTCGGCCTACTCGTCCAACTTCCTGGCTGCCGGCGGCCTCGACCCGGCCTTCGCGGTGACGCTGCTCTCGGCGTTCACCCTCATCGTGGCCGTTATCAGCCTGGTGTCGGGCGCGGTGACCAAGAGGCTGGGCGCAGGCGCGTCGTCGGTGGTGGTGTTCGCGGGCTTTGCCGCGGGCATTGCGCTTCTGGTGGCGTGGCTGTCAGGCACGGGGACGCCGGCCCTCTATGGCGGCCTGGTGCTCTGCGCGCTCATCGGCCCTGTGCAGATCCTGCCGGCCCTGTTCATTCCCCAGCTGTTCGGCATGCGCGACTACACGGCCATCAACGCCGTGGGCATGGGCGCGTTCTACCTGGGCGGGGCGGCGGTGTTCCTCATCGCGGCCGCCATCATGCAGAACGTCGGCTTCGCTGCGGGCTTCGGCGTCCTGGCGGCGTCGGGCGTGGCGGCCTGCGTGCTGTTCTTGCTGGCCATCGCCGCGAGCCCCGTGCGCAAGGCGGCATGGGCCGCGGCGCAGGAGCCTGCGCCCGCCGATGGCGGGGCGGCCTAGGCTGCCGAGCAGGCGGGGCGCCGCTGCGACAGGGTCGGGCCTGGAGAGCGCGGAGCTGAGCGGCGGCGGGCGGTGCGTCAGCCGTCCCGGCGAGGGGCGTGGCTGATGGTGTTTCGCCGCCGCGCCCCTCGCTGAGGCCGCGTTGGGGTATCCTTCCCCCAACGAAAGAGCGAGCGCCCCGCCGCGTGCGGGGCGCTCCTGCGTGGGAAGGCGCCGAGATGATGAGACTGCACGTGCTGGCCAGCGGGAGCCGCGGGAACGCGGCGGTGGTGGAGAACGCGCGCACGGGCGAGGGCATCCTCATCGATTGCGGCATCTGCAAGCGCGACGTCTTGGCCCGCTGCGCCGAGGCCGGCTTCGATCCGACGCGGCTACGGGCCGTGCTCGTCACCCACGACCATGGCGACCATGTGCGCGGCCTGGGCGTCGCGCTGCGTGGGCTGGCCCGGCTGGGCGCGACTCCCGAGGTGCTGGCGAGCCCGGCGGTGCGCGCGGCGGCCGCGCCGCTTGAGGACGCGCTCGCCACGGAGGGCGTGGCGTTTCGCGGGCTGTGGGCTGGGGATGCGGTGTCGGCGGCGGGCCTGGTGGCGCACGTGTTTCGCACCTCGCACGATGCGGCGGAGTCCTTCGGGTTCCGCTTCGAGGACGCCGCGGGATCCGGCGCGCCGGATGCGGTGGGATTCATGACCGACACGGGCGTGGTGACGCCGGAGGCCCATGAGGCGCTCGCCGGCGTGCGCCTGCTGGCGCTTGAGGCGAACCATGACCGGGGGATGCTTGAGCGCGGGCCCTATCCGTGGCCGGTGAAGCGTCGCATCGCGTCGGAGCGCGGGCACCTCTCCAACGAGCAGGCGGCCGCAGAGCTGGCGGCGCTGGCGGAGGGGCCCGGCGGCGGGCGGCTCCAGGCGGTGGCGGCCATGCACGTGTCCCAGGAGAACAACACGTACCGCCTGCCGGTGGAGGCCCTGGGCGACGTGCTCGCGCGCATCGGGCATCCGGCTGCGGTGACGGCGGCCTACCAGAGCCGCCTCGTGACGCTTGGCTGACGCGCCGGCGGATGCGGCCGGCGTCGCCCGGGGCAACGCTCCCTTCCGAGCCCGCCAGCCGCCGTGCTGGGGCTGCCCCGCGC
>CANSQW010000080.1 GCA_947649215.1 uncultured bacterium
CGTGGGCTACCAGCCGACGCTGGCCACCGAGATGGGCGACCTGCAGGAGCGCATCTGCTCCACCACCACGGGCTCCATCACCTCGGTGCAGGCCGTCTACGTTCCCGCTGACGACCTGACCGACCCCGCGCCGGCCACCACGTTCACGCACCTCGATGCCAAGACGGTTCTCTCCCGTGGCATCGCCGAGCTCGGCATCTACCCGGCCGTCGATCCGCTGGAGTCCACCTCCCGCGCGCTCGACCCGGAGATCGTCGGCGAGGAGCACTACCGCGTGGCCGTGGGCGTGCAGCAGATCCTGCAGCAGTACAAGGACCTGCAGGACATCATCGCCATTCTCGGCATGGACGAGCTGTCGGAGGAGCAGAAGCTCACCGTCAACCGCGCCCGCAAGATCCAGAAGTTCCTGGGCCAGCCGTTCCACGTGGCCGAGGTCTTCACCGGCCTGCCGGGCGTCTACGTCCGCGTCGAGGACACCGTGCGCTCCTTCGCCGAGATCCTCGACGGCAAGTGCGACCACATTCCCGAGCAGTGCTTCGTGAACAAGGGCCCCATCGAGGACGTCTACGCGGCCTACGACGCGATGCAGAAGGATGAGAAATAATGGCAACCCTTCGCTGCACGGTGGCCATTCCCACCCGCGAGCTGTTCTCCGGTGAGATCCACTACGCGTCGGTCCCCGGCGCGGAAGGCGGCTACGGCGTCCTGCCGGGGCACGAGATGCTCGTGTCCGCGGACAAGCAGGGCGTGCTGACCCTCTGGCTGGACGAGGCCGGCAACGACCGGCGCCGCTTCCTGCTCTACGAGGGCGCGGCCCAGGTGTATCGCGACACGCTGACGGTGCTCGGCCGCTTCGGCACCGACCTCGACACGCTTGACGTCGAGGAGGTCAAGGAGAAGGCCGAGGCCCTGCGCCAGCAGATCGAGGATCTGCAGGGCCAGGACAACGAGCAGGCCCGCGTGGCCCTGGAGAACTGCCAGAACCACATGGCGTGGTACGACCTGCAGCTCAAGGTGGCAAGCGAGGCCGCCCAGTAATACTCTTTTCCGAAAGAGCCTGTTTGAAGGGGACGCTCCATCCGGGGCGTCCCCTTTGAGTTTGGGGCGGCGGGGGAGGGCGCCGGCGGGCTTTCGCTCAATCTCCATGGTTTGTTCGGGGGCGGCATGGCGGCATTGCTGGTATCATGGCTTACCGAAAAATCCCCCGCGCCCATCCCACCTCAAACGCATCCCGGCGCTCGAACCATTGCGAGGCGCATCCATGGCATTCGTCCATTTGCACAATCACACCGAGTATTCCCTGCTCGACGGCTTGACGCACATCAAGGACATGGTCCGGCGCGCCGCCGACCTGGATATGCCGGCGGTGGCCGTCACCGACCACGGCGTCATGTCCGGCATGGTGGAGCTCTCCGACGCCTGCGACGCGGTGGAGGCGGAGACGGGCAAGCGCGTGAAGCCCATCTTCGGCTGCGAGGTGTACTTCACCACCGACGAGAGCCTGCGCAAGGACGTGAAGCCCAAGCTCTACCACCTGCTGCTGCTCGCCAAGACCAACGAGGGCTACCACAACCTGCTGAAGCTCGTGAGCGAGTCTCACGTGGACAACTTCTACTACAAGCCGCGCACCACCTTCTCCATGCTGCAGAAGTACGGGCACGGCATCATCGGCTCGTCTGCCTGCATCGCCGGCATCATCCCCAAGCTGCTCGACGACCGCCGCTTTGAGGACGCCGTCGAGTGGGCCCGGAAGTTCGCCAGCTGCTTCGATGAGGGTGACTTCTACATCGAGCTGCAGGACCAGGGGCTGCGCACCGACGCGGGCTTCACCCAGAACGAGCTCAACCACCAGCTCACCCGCGTGGCCCAAGAGGCCGGCCTCAAGACCATCGCCACCAACGACTTCCACTACCTCACCAAGGAAGACGCGCGCGCTCAGGACATCATGCTGTGCATCGGCACCGGCTCCCTCATCAACGAGGAGAAGCGCATGAAGTTCGAGAACGACCAGTTCTACATGAAGACCGAGGAGGAGATGCGCGCGGCGCTCGCCGACTTCCCCGAGGCGTGCGACAACACGGTGGAGCTGGCCGCGAAGTGCGACGTGGTGCTCGAGCGCGACTCCATCCTGCCGCGCTTTCCCCTGCCCGAGGGCGAGACCGAGGAGTCGTGGTTCCGCAAGCGCGTGCAGGAGGGCCTCGTCAAGCGCTACGGCGACCCGGTGCCCCAGGAGGCCCAGGAGCGCGCCGACTACGAGATGTCCGTCATCATCCAGCAGGGCTTCCCGGCGTACTTCCTCATCGTGCAGGAGTACATCGAGTGGGCGCGCTCCCAGGGCATCGGCGTGGGGCCGGGCCGCGGCTCGGCCGCCGGCGCCATCGTGGCCTACGCCATGGGCATCACCGACCTCGACCCGCTGAGCAACGGCCTGCTGTTCGAGCGCTTCCTCTCGCCCGAGCGCGTGGAGATGCCCGATATCGACGTCGACTTCGAGCAGGGCCGCCGCGAAGAGGTCATCAACCACATCAAGGACGTCTACGGCGAGGATCACGTCTCCCAGGTGATCACCTTCGGCACGCTCCAGGCCAAGAACGCCGTGCGCGACACGGCGCGCGTGCTGTCGGGCACCCTCAACCTGGGCGCCGGCCTCTCGGCCGATGATGCGCGCAAGGCCGCCTATGGCCTGGGCGACCGCATCTGCAAGATGATCGGCGACGAGCTGGGCATCACCATCGACAAGGCTCTGGAGACCAACCCCGACCTGAAGAAGGCCTACGAGGGCGAGGAGGACGTCAAGACCATCATCGACGCCGCCCGCTCCATCGAGGGCCACGTGCGCGGCGAGGGCGTGCACGCCTGCGCCACCATCATCTGCCGCGACCCCATGAGCGATCACGTGCCCATGAAGCGCGACACCAAGGGCGGCGGCATCATCACCCAGTACGACGGCCACTATACGCCCGACCTGGGCCTGCTGAAGATGGACTTCCTCGGTCTGCGCACCTTGGACGTGCTGTCCATTGCCTGCAAGAACATCCTGGAGCGCACCGGCGAGAAGATCATCCCCGAGGAGATTCCCACCGACGACGCCCTGGCCTTCAAGCTCATGCAGTCCGGCAACATGGACGGCCTGTTCCAGGTGGAGGGCAGCCTGTACGTGAGTCTGTTCAAGCGCCTGCCTCCCACGCGCTTCTCCGACGTCGTGGCCTCCATCGCGCTGAACCGCCCGGGCCCGCTTGAGTCCGGCATGGTGGAGGACTACATCATGGTGGCCTCGGGCAAGACGCCCGCGCACTACTACGACGATCGCCTGCGACCTATTCTGGAAGAGACCTTCGGCACTATGGTCTACCAAGAGCAGATCATGCAGGTGTCCATGGCCATGTCCGGCTTCTCGGCCGGCAAGGCCGACAAGCTGCGCAAGGCCATGGGCAAGAAGAAGATCGACGTCATGCGCCAGCTCCAGGAGGACTGGAACACCGGCGCGGTGGAGAACGGCTTCTCGCTCGACATCGCCAAGCAGATCTGGGAGGACGCGGAGAAGTTCGCGAAGTACGCCTTCAACAAGTCGCACTCGGCCGCCTATGCCATCCTCGTGATGCGCACGGCCTACCTGAAGGCGCACTATCCCAACGACTTCATGGCCGCGGTGCTCACCAGCTACATGGGCAACACCGACCGCCTCATCCGCTACATCGCCAGCTGCAACCACAACGGCACGCCGGTGCTGCCGCCTGACATCAACTCGTCGCGCGCGGAGTTCACGCCGGTCGAGGAGGGCATCCGCTTCGGCCTGGTGGGCGTGCGCGGCATCGGGCGCGCCGTGGCTGATGCCATCATCGCCGAGCGCGAGGCGAACGGGCCCTTCCCCTCGCTGCATGACTTCGTGAACCGCGTGGACGCCAAGTGCTACAACCGCAAGGCGCTCGAGGCCCTCATCAAGGGCGGCGCCTTCGACTCGACGGGCTACACGCGCAAGCAGATGATGCACTTCGTGGAGGACACGCCGCTGCTCGAGGGCGCGGCCAAGCGCCAGAAAGACCGCGACGCGGGGCAGGTGTCGATGTTCGACATGTTCGCCGACGACGCTGACTCGGGCTTCCAGGAGGAGGTGCCCGAGCCTGACGGCGTGGAGTGGGACAAGCGCACGAAGCTTGCCTACGAGAAGGAGATCATGGGCATCTACGTGTCCGAGCACCCGCTGCAGCCCTACGAGGGCCTGCTCTCCCGCATGACGAAGTTCGCCCTGGCCGACCTGGCCGAGCGCACCAAGGAGATCAAGTCGGCCGTGTTCGTGGGCATGGTGTCCAACGTGGTGGTCAAGCTGACGAAGCGCGGCACCAAGATGGCCACCTTCACGCTTGAGGACACGACGGGCCACGTGGAGTGCATCTGCTTCAAGTACGACGAGAACGCCGCCGCCATCCAGGACGACGCCATCGTGAAGGTGAAGGGCAAGTTCGAGGTCAACGACCGCGGCAGCCAGATCATGGCCTTCGAGATGGAGGCCATCGAGCTGCGGGAGGAGGACGCGCTGCCCTCGCACCTGGAGCTGCGGGTGTCCTCGGCTGAGTTCAACCAGACGAAGTCGCTGCGGCTCAACCGCATCCTCCAGTCCTATCCGGGGCGCGATGGCGTGGTGCTGTTCGTGAACCAGGCCGACGGCCGGCGCTTCCGCGCCGAGCTGCCGGTAACGGTGGACGCCCGCTCGCCGGTGATGCGCTCGGAGATCCAGGAGCTCTTCGGGCGATCCGTGATGATCGCGTAGGGGAGGGGCGAGGCCGCCAGATGCTGATCGCGAGGGGGCCGCCGGCGGAGAGCCGGCGGCCCCCACGTCGCGTCGTTGTGCGATCCGGCGGTGGGGCGGGCTGGGGCAGGCCGTCGCTTCCCCGGCTGGCAGCGGAGCGTGCGGGCGCGCCGGCGCCTTCGGGCGCTCAAACGGCGCTCTGACGGCGAGAAAGAGCGGCTTTGCATGCTCGGGGGCTGCCGCCGGGCGTTTCGCCCGGGCTCGATGGAGGTAAAACCCCAGGTGGCGGCATCTCGTTGACCCCCTTGAGGTCGCCGGCGCGCTTCGGCGCGCTCCGCTCACCATGCAAAGCCGCACTTTTTCGCTGAGAAACGGGGGACTTTTTCGCCCGCGCCCCTTTGCGGTACAATAGATAGGCCTTTAGCTTAACGACCCACTGAAACGCAGCCCGCTGCCTTCGCCCCTTGGGCGGAGGTTCCAAAGGAGAACCCCTTGCCGGATCACGCATCCGTCCATAGCGGCGTATCCGCCGCTCCCTCGAGGCCCTCGCTTGCCGAGCGTGCGGCTGCCTGCCCCCATGATGCGACGTTCGCGCTCCAGGTGGCCTATGACGGCGCGCCCTTCGCCGGGTTCGCGCGTCAGCCTGGCCAGCTCACCGTGCAGGGCGAGCTGGAGCGGGCGCTTTCCGTGCTGCTGCGCCGCGAGGTGCCCACCGTCTGCGCCGGGCGTACCGACGCCGGCGTGCACGCGCGCGGACAGGTGGTGAGCTTCGACGCCGATGTCGCCGAGCTGGCCGGGCGCACGGCGCGCAGCCTCCAGCGCTCGCTCAACGCACTCGTGGACGACCGCTTGGCCGTGAGCCGGGTGGTCGCCGCGCCGCGCGGGTTCTCCGCGCGCTTCGATGCGGTGGAGCGCGAGTACCGCTACCTGCTGTTCACCGAGCCGTTCCGGCCAGTGCTGTTCGCCGACCGCGCCTGGGCCGTGGGCAAGCCGCTCGACCTGGACGCCATGGGCGCTGCGGCCGCCCATCTGGTGGGTGAGCACGACTTCAAGAGCTTCTGCCTGGCCGCGTCGGCCGCAGGCAAGCCCACCACGCGGTTCGTTCGCGAGGTGGCGGTGGAGCCGGCTGAGGTAGCGGGGGAGCCGGCCGTGGTCGTGCGCGTCGTCGGCAACGCGTTTCTCCACTCCATGGTGCGCACCATGGTGGGAACGCTCGTGGCCGTGGGGCTTGGGCGCCGGGGGCCGGACTGGACGGCCGAGGTGCTTGCTGCCCGCGATCGCTCGGCTGCCGGCGAGAACGCGCCGGCCCAGGGGCTTGTGTTCTGGCGCGTCGCCTACGAGGGCGCCCTGGGCCGCCTGCTTGGCGGCGGCGACGCCTGGGAGCGGGCGCCGTGGCCGTGCTTCGGCGCGGATGCGCCCACGCCGGCGTCCAGTGGCGCGGGAGGCGCCGACGGAGACGTGCGGGCCCGGACGGGCCACGCGTCGGAGGGAGGGGAGCGCTGATGGGCATGCGCTACGTGGACTACTCGCGCTACGCCGCCTGCGCGGCCACGACGGCCGGAGCGACCTGGGGCGAGGCGTGCGCTGCCGTCTCGGGCATCGCAGCCGTCGCGCCCGCTTCCGATTGGGAGGACAGGCGC
>CANSQW010000081.1 GCA_947649215.1 uncultured bacterium
CCCCCCCCCCCCCCCCCGCCCCCCCGTCCCGTCGTTCGGAAAGGAACCCCCTGGCCCTCTGGTCCGGAAGCTTCGAGGACGGCGCCGACGCCTTCACCCAGCGCTTCGGCGCGTCCCTGCCGGTGGACAAGGCGCTCTACGCCCAGGACATCGCCGGGTCGCGCGCGCACGCGGCCATGCTGGCGGCCCAGGGGGTCATCGCCCAAGAGGACGCCGCCGCCATCGACGCAGGCCTGGCCGACGTGCTCGGGCAAATCGAGGCGGGGCAGTTCGCCTTCGACGTGAACGACGAGGACATCCACATGGCCGTGGAGGGCGCGCTCACCGCCGCCATCGGCGAGCCGGGCGCGCGTCTGCACACGGGCCGCAGCCGCAACGACCAGGTGGCCACCGACACGCGCCTCTACGCCAAGAAGCGCGCCGGCGACCTCATGGCCGCCAACGTGGCCCTGCGCCAGGCGCTCCTGGCCCAGGCCGAGGCCCACTTCGACGTCATCCTGCCGGGCTACACCCACCTCCAGCACGCCCAGCCGGTGCTCTTCTCGCATCACCTGCTGGCCTACACGTGGATGCTCACCCGCGACTTCAAGCGCCTGGCCGCCGCCCGCGAGGCCGCCGACGCGTGCCCGCTCGGCGCCGCGGCGCTGGCCGGCACCACCTATCCGCTCGACCGCTTCATGACCGCCCAGGCGCTCGGCTTCGGGTCGGTCATTCCCAACTCGCTCGACGCCGTGTCCGACCGCGACTTCCTGCTCGACCTGCTCTACGCCTGCTCGGTGTCGGCCCTGCACCTCACGCGCCTCTGCGAGGAGATCATCCTCTGGTCCACGGCCGAGTTCGGCTTCGTCACGCTGTCGGACGCCTACTCCACCGGCTCCTCCATCATGCCGCAGAAGAAAAACCCCGACTTCGCCGAGCTCATCCGCGGCAAGTCCGGCCGCGTCATCGGTGATCTGATGGCCCTCATGGTGACGGTCAAGTCGCTGCCGCTTGCCTACAACAAGGACCTGCAGGAGGACAAGGAGGGCGCCATCGACGCGGCGAACACCCTCGAGGACTGCTATCGGTGCGCGGCGGGCATGATCGCCACCATGCAGGTGAACCCGGACGCCATGATGGCCCAGGCGCGCAAGGGCTACCTGGCCGCCACCGACGTGGCCGACTACCTGGCCAAGAAGGGGCTGCCGTTCCGTCGGGCCCACGAGGTGGTGGGGCACCTGGTGCTTCTGTGCGAGAAGCGCGGCTGCGACCTGGAAGACCTCGCGCTCGACGACTTCAAGGCGGAATGCGACCTGTTCGAGGCCGACATCGCCGGCGCCCTCAACCTGCCGGCCATCGTGGCGGCCCGCACCACCTACGGCGGCACCGGCCACGAGGCCGTCCGCGCCCAGCTGGCCGAGGCCCGCGAGCGCCTGGCACGAGACGAGGCGGCTCTGTAACGAAACCCGCACAGCCTCCTGTGGTTTTCTCCCCACAACTGTGAAGAAACCCCTGCTCGAATAGGCCGATGGTACAATGAGCGGCAGTTTTCGACGGAGGTGATCATGGGCTCCAGGGCTATCAAGGGCCGCAAGGGAACGCGGACCAGTCAGAAGAAGACCGGCGTGCTGATGGCGCTGGCCGTCACCGTTGCCGTGGTGGTCGCCGGCGTGGCCGGCGTCATCGGGATGTGCACTGCGTGGATCGAAGACCTCCCTGACTACGCCAACGCGGACGCCTACAACACGGCCAAGCCCACGGTCGTCTACGCCTCCGACGGCACCACCGTCCTGGCCGAGTTCCAGCTGGAGAACCGCCAGCCCGTCACGCTCGACGAGGTGAGCGAGCTCATCCTCAAGGGCACCGTCGCCACCGAGGACGAGCGCTTCTACACCCACAACGGCGTGGACATCCTCGGCATCGGCCGCGCGCTCGTCAACAACCTGGCCGGCGGCCAGCTCGAGGGCGCCTCCACCATCACCCAGCAGTTCGTCCGCAACACCATCCTGGCGGACGAGATGAACGACATCTCCCTCAAGCGCAAGGTGCGCGAGGCCTACATCTCCCTCAAGCTGGAGGAGCAGTACGAGAAGGACGAGATCCTCCTCATGTACCTCAACACCATCAACTACGGCGCCGGCGCCTACGGCATCCAGGCGGCGGCCCAGCGCTACTTCTCCAAGAACGCCAACGAGCTCACCCTCAACGAGGCGGCCACGCTCATCGGCATCCCGCAGTCGCCCACCTACAACGATCCCACCCGGAACATGGAGAACGCCGTCAAGCGCCGCAACACGGTGCTCGACCGCATGGTGTCCAACAACGTCGTCACCCAGGAGGAAGCCGACGCGGTCAAGGCGGAGCCCATCACTTTGAACGAGAAGGTGCCGTCCCAGTCCGGCATCCTGGCCTATCCGTACTTCACGAGCTACGTGCGCAACCAGCTGACCGACCCCAACGGCAAGTACGCCTACTCCACCGCCGAGGTGTTCAAGGGCGGGCTCACCGTCTACACCACCCTCGACGTGACCATGCAGGGCTACGCCGAGGAGGCCTGCGAGAAGAAGAAGAAGCAGGCCGGCGGCGATCCGTTCGAGGTGGCGCTCGTCGCCATCGATCCGGACAACGGCTACATCAAGGCCATGGTCAGCCAGGGCACCTACGGCGAGGGCGAGGGTCAGACCATGGTAAACATGGCCACGGGCGAGGGCGGCTCCGGCCGTCAGGCGGGCTCGTCGTTCAAGACGTTCACGCTGGCCGCCGCCATCGAGGAGGGCATCGACCCCGAGACGAAGATCGACGCCGGCCGCCAGGAGAAGTTCCCCGGCTGGGATGTGCACAACATCGGCTACGCCGACTACGGCACCCGCTCCATCGCGAGCGCCTTCGCCGTGTCCTCCAACACCGCCTTCGCGCGCCTGTGCCTCTCGCTCGGGCCCGACAAGGTGGCCGACATGGCCCACAAGCTGGGCATCACCTCCCCGCTGGAGGAGGTGGGCTCCATCACCCTGGGCACTTCGCTCGTCACTCCGCTCGAGATGGCTGACGCCTACGCCACGCTCGCCAACGGCGGCATCCACTACGATCCTGAGTGCATCGAGCGCGTCGTCGACCGCAACGGCAAGGTCATCGTGGACAACTCCAACCCCCAGGGTGAGCGCGTCATCGACCAGGAGGTGGCCGTGGCCACCGTCGAGGTCATGAAGGGCGTCGTCACCTCCGGCACCGGCCGCGCCGCGGCGCTCTGGAGCCTCGGGCAGGAGGCCGGCGGCAAGACGGGAACGGCTGACGACTACAAGGACAACTGGTTCTGCGGCATCACCCCGCAGCTCTCCGTGGCCATCTGGCTGGGCGACCGCGCCGACATCACCAAGGCGAAGTCCATCCCCGGCGGCGTGTCGGCGGCCAGCGTGTTCTCCGACTTCCTCGGCAAGGCCCTCAAGGGCCAGCAGACCGAGAAGTTCCCCACGGCCGACAAGAAGCCCGACTACATCAAGGACTTCAGGGACGATGAGTACCACATCGGCGGCAGCTACGGCAAGGGGGACGAGAACGCCGAGGAGCAGGGCGAGGCAGCCCAGACCGGAGAGGCTCCCGACACCCCGCCGACCACGACCACGCCACCGGCGAACCAGCCCGCCACCCCGCCGGCCACCGACCAGGGCAACCAGGGCGGCAACACCGGCGGCAACACCGGAGGGAACACCGGCGGCAACCAGGGAGGCAACCAAGGCGGCAACACCGGTGGGAACACCGGAGGCAACACCGGCGGGAACACGGGAGGCAACCAGGGTGGAAACACCGGCGGGAACACCGGGGGCAACCAGGGCGGTAACACCGGTGGGAACACCGGAGGCAACACCGGCGGGAACACCGGGGGCAGCACTGGCGGCAACCAGGGCACCATCGCCGGCAACCAGGGTCGCGCCGCCTAGGAGGCCGCAACCCGACAGGCACCACTCCGGGTCGGCTCAAGCTGGCCCGGCGGCATAGAGACGGAAGGGCCTGCGGGCCCCGGAACAGGAGCATCGATGAACAGCTTCAAGATGACGCGCATCGCCTCGTTCGCCTTGGCGGCCCTCTGCCTGGGCGCGCTGGTGGCGCTTGCGGGCTGCGCCCCCCAGGGCAACCCGGCCACCGAGGCCCAGACGGCCAACCGCCAGTATATGGCCCAGGTCAACCAGACCATGGACGATCTCTCGCAGAAGCTCGAGGGCTTCGAGGACGCGGTGTCCCGCGGCGACGTGGTGACCATGCGCACCCAGGCGGACAACGCCTTCAAGGTGCTCGACGCCCTGGCCGCCATCGAGGCGCCCGAGCCGCTCAAGGAGGTCCAGCAGGACTACGTGGACGGCTGCAACGCGCTCAAGGACGCGCTCAACGGCTACATCGCCCTCTACACCGAGGTGGCGAGCGCTACCGACGAGCATCCCTTTGACTACGCGACCTATGACCAGCGCGTCAAGGACATCCAGAACACCTACGATGAGGGCATCGACAAGCTCAAGGCCGGGGATGCCCGCGCCGCCGAGCTGTAAGCCTCGTCCCCCTCGCACTCCAGGGCCCGGCCGATCGCCCGGGCCCTTGCTGTCTCTGCAGAAAGGAACCCCATGGCCCGTCCCACCGTCGAGCTCTTGGCCCCCGCCGGCACCCCCGAGGCGCTCCACGCGGCCGTCGCCGCCGGCGCCGATGCCGTCTACCTGGGCCTGGAGGCCTTCAACGCCCGCCGCAACGCGGGGAACTTCTCCCCGGAGGCCCTGCGCGAGGCCTGCGCTTACGCCCACCTGCGCGGCGTGAGCGTCTACGTGGCGCTCAACACCGTCATCCTTCCCGACGAGGCGGCCGATGCCCTGGAATGCGCCCGCCAGGCCTACCGCGCCGGCGCCGACGCCTTCATCGTGCAGGACATTGGCTTGGCTGCCGAGCTCTCGCGCACCCTGCCCGAGGCGCGGCTCCACGTGTCCACCCAGATGAACACCGTCAACCTGGCCGGCATCCGCGCCGCCGCCCGCCTGGGCGCGCGTCGCGTCACCTTGGGCCGCGAGCTGTCGGTGGGGGAGGTGGCCGTGCTGGCCGCGGAGGCGGCCGAGCTGGGCATGGAGGTGGAGGCGTTCGCCCATGGCGCGCTGTGCGTCTGCTACTCGGGCCAGTGCCTCATGTCCTCCCTGATCGGCGGTCGCTCGGCGAATCGCGGCCTGTGCGCCCAGGCGTGCCGCCTGCCCTACGAGCTGCGCAACCGCGCGCTGCAGAAGGACCTGCCCTCGCCGGGCGACCACCTGCTCTCGCCCCAGGACCTCTGCACGGTGGACGTGGTGCCCGCGTTGGTGGAGGCCGGGGTCGCCTCCCTCAAGATCGAGGGGCGCATGAAGTCCCCCGAGTACGTCTATGCCGTCACCTCCGTCTACCGCAAGGCCCTCGACGCTGCCCTCGCGGCCTCCCCCGAGCAGCCTGCAGAGGCCCAGGCCGTCGTCACCGACGCCGATCGCGACCGTCTCACCGATGCGTTCTCGCGCGGCTTCACCACGGCCTACTTGGAGGGGAGCCGCGGCAACGACATCATGAGCTACCAGCGTCCCAACAATCGCGGGCTGTTCCTCGGGCGCGTGGACGAGGTGCGCGACGGCGCCGCCTTCCTCAGGAGCGATCATGCCCTGGCCGAGGGCGACGTGCTGGAGTTCTGGACGCGCAAGGGCAACGGCACGCTTGCGCTGGGGCCCGTCCGCACCGATAGGCGAGGCCGCTACCACCTGCCGCTTGAGGGCAAGGCGCGCGCGGTGAAGGCCGGCGACCGCGTCTTTCGCGTGCGGAGCGCCGAGGCGGCCTTCGCGGATGACTCCCGGGAGCCCCGCGTGCCCATCGTGGGCGCTGTCGCGCTGCGCATCGGCGAGCCCCTCAGCATCGAGTTCCGCGTCGCCGCGGAGGCGGAAGTCCTCGCGGCGTGCCCTTCCGAGCATGACGACGAGGCTCGCACGTCCCTCGCCATCGCCCGTCGCCTGGCTGCCGCCTTCCCCGAGGGCGGCCCCCTTGGCGCCGCAGAGGGCCCCGAGGTCGAGGCGGCTCGCACCCGCGCCGTCTCCCTCGACGACGTGGCCGCCCACGTCGACCGCCTCGGCAACACGCCCTACCGGCTGGTGAGCCTCGCCATCGACCTGGATGACCGCGTCGGCATCGGGTTCTCCCAGCTCCACCACGCTCGCGCCGAGGCCCTCGAGCGCCTGCAGTCCCTCATCCTGGCGGGGGCCGTCGACCGGCCGCTGCCCCGCGTCGTCCCCCGCGACCCCGTGCCCGCGGCCCATCCCTCGGGCTGCCGCATCGCCGTCACGGTGACCAATCCCGCCTGCGCCCGCGCGGCCAAGCGGGCCGGCGCGCACCTCATCTACGTGCCCGCGCTCAACTACCGCCGCGG
>CANSQW010000082.1 GCA_947649215.1 uncultured bacterium
CGCGATTCGCCTTAGTCTCGTGGGCTCGGAGATGTGTATAAGAGACAGATGGTGGCCGGATCGTCGCGGCCGTCGGGCAGCTTCACCTCCACCGCCACGTTCTCGCGGCAGAACACGTAGGCCAGCTCCAGGCCCCACTCCCGCACGCGCAGCACGCTGTCGAGCGACGCGTGGGCGCGGAAGATGCGCCCCGACTTCGCCTCGATGGGGATCACCTTGCCGCCCTTCTGCACCACGAAGTCGATCTCGCCGTGCTTGGAGCGCTCGTAGTAGAGCGCGTCGAAGCCGTTGGCCGTGAGCATCTGCGCGAACGCGTTCTCGAGCACCGCGCCCCAGTTCACGTCCAGCTGCCCCTGGAGGATCTTGAACTGCACGCCGTCGGCGAGCTGGGCCGTGAGCAGCCCCGTGTCGCACAAGAACAGCTTGAACATGCTGTGCTTGACGTTGAGCCGCAAGGGCGCCACCAGCTCGGACACGTTGAAGCAGGGCAGCCCCACGCCGGCGTCGGCCAGCCAGATGAAGTCGCTCTCGTAGCGCTCGGTGCGCGCGCTCTTGGCCAGGTCGGACAGGCGGAAGCGCTTGTTCTGCTTGTCGAGCTCGGCGGGGATGGCGTCGAAGATGGCGCGCACGTGGGCCTTGTTGCGGGCGTAGCGCGCGATGTCCATCCGGTAGAGGGCCAGGATGTCCTGCTGGATCTCCAGGGCCCGCGCCACGTCGCGCGTCTCGGCGAAGCGGGCCACCACGGCGGGCATGCCGCCGATGGCCAGGTAGTAGGCGAACAGGCGCATGAGGCGGCCGTGGACGGGCTCGGGCACCACGCACTGGCGCTCGAAGCACTCCCGCGCCAGGTCGAGCACCTCCGGCTGCACGTCGAGCGCCCAGCAGAACTCCTCGAAGGTGAGCGGATAGAGACGCAGCACCGACTCGTAGCCCACAGGCAGCGAGGGCGGCTCGCAGTAGCTCACGCCCAGAAGCGAGCCGGACTCGATGTAGTCGAAGCGCCCGTCGTCCACGAGGAACTTGATGGCCGTGCGCGCCCGCGGGCAGGCTTGGATCTCGTCGAGAAACACGAGGGTGCGGCCCGGCTCGAGCGGCCGGCCGGCGAAGGCGGACAGCAGCGGGATGACGGTGGCGGCGTTCAGGCTGCCCTCAAAGATGGCCTTGGCCTCAGGCTGGTCGACGAAGTTGATCTCGACGAGCGTGTCGTAGTGGGCGCGGGCGAACGCGCGCACGAGGTAGGTCTTGCCCACCTGGCGCGCCCCGTCGATGAGCAGCGCGCGACGGCCGGGCTGGGCCTTCCAACGCTCGAGGCGCTCGTAGGCGGATCGTCTGAGCATGGCGACTCCCCCTCCCGCTGGCAGCCCCCGTGCGGTTCAGCCCCGGCACAAGGCGCTCCTGCGACGAAAACAGCAAAGTGATTTGCCTAGTATGCGACGAAATGAGAGAAATGAAAAGCTAATTTTGCGACGAAATAGAGAAAATGAAATCGCATATCTGCGACGAAATCATTGAAGTGTCTCTCCCAACCCTACGGGCCGGACCCCCACGGGCCGCACCTTTGCGGCCGTCGCCCGCCCCTGCGTCAGCCCCGGCGCCGCGGAACCTCGTCGATGCCGAGGCGGGCGGCGTCCAGGCGCAGGATGGCGAACAGCAGCACGCAGCACAGCGCGATGACGAGCGCGCCGTAGGCCATGGACACGCCGATGTGGTACTCCTGCATGGTGGTGACGATGCTCACGGAGATAGGCCGGTTATGCACGCCGTAGAGCAGCGCCGACATGGTGTACTCGCCCATGGTGCGCACGAACGCCAGGATGGCGCCGGCCAGCACGCCGGGCACGATGGCCGGCAGCACCACGGACGTGAAGGTGCGCGCAGGGCCAGCGCCCAGGCTGCGCGCGGCTTCCTCGGCGTTCTCGCGCACGCCGCCGACGGCCACGCGCGCCGAGCTCAGCAGAAGCGGCAGCGCCATCACGGCGTAGGCTATCGGCAGGATCTCGAAGGTGCCGATGAGCGGCCGCCCGAGCGAGAACACCGACGGCGCGCTGAACACGTTGATGAGGTCGATGGCGATGACGCTGGCCGGCATGCACCACGGCAGCATGATCAGCCCCTCGAGCAGCGCCGCCGGCAGGCTCCTCCCCTTGCGCGTCGCGTAGGCCACGGGCAGCGTGAGCAGCAGGCCCGCGCCCACGGCCATGAGCGCCATGGCAAGCGAGTTCCCCAGCGGGCGGAAGGTGCGCGGGTTGGTGAAGACGGCCTCGTAGTTGCCGAGCGTGAAGCCCGTGGGGAACGCCTCGGCCATGATGGAGCTGGTGGACATGAGAGACAGGTAGAAGATGACCGCCACCGGCAGCAGCACCACCACGAGCTGCACGGCGACGAACGCGGTGAACAGCCCGCGCGCCACCCGGCTGCGCCCCACGTCCGGACGCCAGTAGACCGCCCGCGCGCCCGCCGTCGTCCGATAGCGCCGGGCCAACCCCGAGCAGAGCGCCGTGGCCGCCACGCCGATGGCCAGAAGCACCATCACCTCCACCGAGGCGAGCACCATGTCGTAGTTCGCCTTCGCCATCACGATCTGCGTCGAGAGCACCCGGTAGGTGCCGCCGATGAGCGCCGGCGCGGAATACGACCCCACCGCCGACACGAACGTCGTCATGGCCGACACGATGACGGCCGGCCGCACCACGGGCAGCACCGCGTCGCGCACCACGCGCCCAAGGCCGCCGCCCAGGCTGCGCACCGACTCCACCACGCTCGCGTCCACGTACTGGAGCGCCGTGTACACGTTGAGGTAGAAGTACACGTACTGGGTGTAGGTGATGACGAAGACGATGCCGCCGAACCCGCCGAACCCGAGCAGCGGCCCCTCGACGCCGAGGAGCGCCCCCAGGGCGCGCGTGACCATGCCGCTCTCGCCGTAGAGCTGCACGAACGCCACCACGATGACCACACCGGGGATCATGACGGGGCTCATGAGCAGGATCTGGACGAGGCGGCGGTGGCGCCGGCAGAAGAAGCGCACGTAGACGGCGAGCGCCGTGCCGACGACGCCGCAGGTGAGGGTGGAGGCAGCGCCCACGGCGAGCGTGTTGAGCACCGCCGTCTGGTTCACGGGATTGGCGAGGAAGTCCCCGTAGACGGAAAGGCCCGCCAGCCCCTGCCCGTCGAGGGACACGCCCGCGGTCTGGAGGGCCGGCACGAGGATGTAGCCCACGGCCAGGAAGGCCACCAGCGCGAAGTACGCCCCCGCCGCCACGCGCAGCGGGGTCACGCGGAACCGTCGCGGGCGCCGGGACGCAGGCGCGGCGCTCATCGCGCCTGCTCCACGAACACAGCGTCCCCCACCGCGAAGGAGGGGGCCCGCCCGTCGTTGAGCGCAAGCACCGAGAGGGGCGCGCAGTCTGCCGACGCGGCCCCGTCACAGCCCTCGGGAGCCACCTCGTAGCGGGTGGCGAAGCCCTCGTAGCGGACGGCGGCCACGGAGCCCCGAAGGAGGGTGCGCGAGGTGCGCTCGGGAGTGAGGCGCAGGGACTCCGGGCGCGCAAGGAGGTCGGCGCCGTCGGAGCCGAGGCCGCGCAGCCGGTTCACCTCGCCGGTGAAGGATGCCACGAAGGCGTCGGCCGGGTGCTCGTACACCTCGCGCGGGGAGCCCGTCTGCACGATGGCGCCGTCATGCATCACCGACACCGTGTCGGAGAGCGCGAGCGCCTCCTGCTGGTCGTGGGTGATGAAGAGCGTCGTCACGCCCACCTGGCGCTGGATGCGCCGGATCTCCTCGCGCATGCGCTGGCGCAGCTCGGCATCGAGGTTGGAGAGCGGCTCGTCAAGCAGGAGCACCCGCGGCTCGGGCGCGAGCGCGCGGGCGAGCGCCACGCGCTGCTGCTGGCCGCCGGAGAGCTCCATCGCGTTGCGGTCGGCCATGTCGGCAAGGCCCACCAGGTCGAGGTACTCCCCCACCGCCCGCGCCACCTCCGCCTTGGGACGGCGCGCCACCTTCAGCCCGTAGGCCACGTTCTGCGCGACCGTCATCTGGGGAAACAGCGCATAGTTCTGGAACACCACGCCCATGCGGCGCTTCTCGGGCGGCAGGTCGGTCACCTCGCGGCCGTCCACGAGGATGCGCCCGGCGTCTGGCCGCAAAAACCCGGCGATCAGCCGCAGCGTGGTGGTCTTGCCGCAGCCCGACGGGCCGAGCACCGTGTGGAGCTCGCCGTCGGCGATGACGAGGTCGACGCCGCGCAGCACGGGCGTCTCGCCGTACGAGCAGGTGACGGATTCGAGGATGATGGAGGCCATGGCGGTTCCTCACGATAGGGGTCGACGGGACGCCGCCGACCCCTCGGGCACGGGGGCCGGCGGCGAGCTTGCCGAGGCAGCCCTGCCAGGCGGGCTACTTCGAGGCGACGGTCTTGTCCTGGCTGTAGATGGCGTTCTGCCACTCGTCGAGCCACGCCTTCTGGTTGGCGGCGATGACGCTCCAGTCGGCCGGCAGCGTCTTCACCTCGGCGCGCATCCACTCGGGCGACTCGGCCAGGGCGGCGTCCAGGGTGGGCATGCGGTTGAAGTCGTTCGCGAGCATGGCCTGGGTGTCCTTGCTGCCCACGTAGGCGAGGAACGCCTGGGCGGCAGCCGGGTGCGGGGCGTCGTTGATGACGGCCACGCAGTCGGTGACGATGACATCCCCCGAGGTCGCGTTCACGTACTGCAGCGGCATGCCGTTGGCGTCGCGGTTGTCGATGATGTCATTCATGGTGGAGATGCCCACGGACGCCTCGCCGTTGCCGATGGCCTTGAACATCATCGAGCCGGAGTTGTAGTAGTTCTTCACGTTGGCGTTGAGGCCGGTCAGGTAGTCGACGGCAGCCTGGTCGCCGCCCTCCTGGCTGAAGTGGTAGTACAGGTTGCACACCGCCGAGCGCATCGACGAGGACAGGTAGTCGCGCGCGACGATCTGGCCCTGGAAGCGCGCATCGGTCAGATCGGCCCAGTCAGCCGGCGCATCGGCCGCATCGAGCTTCTCGGTGTTGTAGAACATCATGACGGGCGTCTTGATGGTGCCGTACCACAGCCCCTCGTCGCTCTTGAACTGGTCGTTCAGCTCAGCCGCCCAGGCAGGGTCGGACGGGGCGAAGCAGCCCTCGTCGGCTAGCTGCAAATACACCGACACGTCGCCGCCGTACATGATGTCGGCCTGGGGGTTGGCCTTCTCGCTGCGGACGCGGTCGGCCAGCTCGCCCTTGAGGTTGACGAACTCCACGTTGACGCCGGTCTCGGCGGTGAAGTCCGCGGCCACGGCCTCGAGCAGCTTCTCGGGATGCGTGGAGTACACCACGACGGTGTCCTCCAGCTCTGCCGCGGCATCAGGGGCAGGGTCGGCCGCCTGCTTGGGGGCGGCATCGCCGCCGGAGCAGCCGACCAGCGTGAACGCGAGCACGCCGGCGCACAGCGCGGCGGCCATCTTCTTGTTAAGCACGGGCATCTCCTTATCTCGTAGCAGCTCGGCGCGCGAGGCGGCTGCCGGGGAAGAGCCCGATGGGGAGCGGTTCGCCGGTCGCCGGCCACACGGGGAGACGCCCCGCAGAGGGGGCTCCGAAGGCCGAGCAGATGGTCGCGGCATCCCGCAGAAGGGCCGCCTTACCCGGTCGCGGACGCAAAAAGCCCGAGACCGCTAAACGAACCGGGCCGCTGCAGAGGCAGGTCAAGCGCAGAAAGATGGCCCGCCGTCGGCCCAGGGCAAGTATAGCAGCCCCCGCTGCGAGAAGAGAGGTTATCGGCAGATGGCGTTGGCGTACCGTCAGGCAAGCCCCTCCGGCGTCCGCGCGTGCCGCTAGCCTTGCGCCGCCGCAGCCGCGAGCGCGTCCACGATGCGCGCGGTAACCCGCTCCCACGAGGCACCGGAGGCGTCGCAGGGGGCACAGGGGGCCGCGAGGGCCTGCTCGATGGCTCGGGCCAGGCGCTTCTCGAAGGCGGGCAGCGCCGCCGGGTCGGGCTCGTCGACGGAGACGAGCGGCGGCAGCTCCACGTAGGTGACGGGCGCTCCGGGAATGTGCTGCTCCAACCAGGGACGCAGCCCCGGCAGGTCGGTCACCACCACCTTGCAGCCGCAGGCGAGCGCCTCCACCACCACGAGCGGCAGCCCCTCGAAGAACGAGGGCAGCACGAACACGTCGGCCGCGCGGTTGAAGGCGGCCACCTCCTCGGGGCAGCGCTTGCCCTGGAGGCGCACGGGCCAGCGGCAGGCTGCGGCGCGCGCCGCCAGCTCGGCCAGCTCCTCATCGGAGCCCGAGCCGCCGATGAGGTCGACCTCCAGCCCCGTTGGGGCCTCCACCTCGTCAAGCGCCGCGAGCAGGCTGGCAA
>CANSQW010000083.1 GCA_947649215.1 uncultured bacterium
GTCGCCACCGGCACGCAGCCCGGCGCCGCCCGCAGCCGCCTGCGCCCGCGCGCGACCCTTCTACAGCTTGATGGCGTTCAGCTTGTCGATGGCCAGGGCGTACACCTTCAGGGCCGTCTTCAGATCCTCTTCGCTGATGCCCTCGTCGGGACCGTGCATGCCGCCCACCCAGTCGGGCTGCTCCTGCCAGGTGCGCTCTGGGCCGAAGCTGGCGCCGCTCGTGAACTCGCGCGCGTAGGTTCCGCCGCCAATGGTGAAGGGCTGGCGTTCCTCATCACCTGTGACCTCGCGATATGCCCCCAGTAGCGCCTGGATCTGCGGAGAGTCCGGCTTCACCAGGAACGGATCCATCAAAAGCGTGTTCTCGAAGGTGGCGCCGATGGGGTCGGTGAGCGCGGTGACGGCCTTCGTGATGCCCTCGGGCGTGATGGACGTGGGCCAGCGGCTGTCCATGGTCTGCACGATGCGCCCGTCCTCGAGCGCGATGGTGCCGCCGATGACGGTCAGCGGACCGAAGTACTCGTCCGAGCAGGCCAGCCCTACGCCCGAGCCGTCCGTGTGGCTGAGCAGCTTCTGGTCGAACTCCAGGAAGGCGCGCTCGTCGGCGCTGCACAGGTCGTTCGCCAGCAGGTAGTCCACCAGCACGCCGATGGCGTTGACGCCGGTCTCCGGCGTGGCGGCGTGGGCGCTCTTCCCCGCAGCCTCGATGCGCGCAAGGCCGTCGCCCTCCGGCGTGACGGTGATGCGCTCAGCGGCAGGCAGCCCCGCAGCGTCCGCGCGCACGAGGGAGCTCGCGGTACCGGGCACGGCGTTGGTGGCCGCGCCGCCCGTCAGCTCGACGAGCATCCCGCCATCGATAGGCTTGCTGGTGATGGTGGCGTCGAAGCCGCCCTTCTCGCCGTAGCACACCGGGAACTCGGCATCGGGCGTGAACAGGAACGCCGGATCGGCATAGCGCTCGCGATAGTAGGGCACGTCGCCCATCCCCGTCTCCTCGTTCGCGCCGAACAGGAAGCGCGTGGTGTAGGGGAACGTGACGCCCATGTCCTTCCAGAACTTGAGCGCCCATAGCGTGACCACCACCGGGCCCTTGTCGTCCAGCGTGCCGCGGCCCATAAGGTAGCCGTCCTTGAGCGTGACGGTGAAGGGGTCGAAATGCCAGCCAGGGCCCGCCGGCACCACGTCGACGTGGCCGATGATGCCGACCTGCGTGTCGGTCGCGCCCTTGAAGTCGGCGAAGCCCATGTAGCCGTCGACGTCGGTGGTCTCAAAGCCCATGCGATCGGCAATGGCGAGGATCTGTGACAGAGCCGCACGCGGGCCCGGCCCGAAGGGAGCGCCCGGAGCAGCCTCGTCCAGCTCCTCGAAGCTGGGGACTTCCACCATGCGGGCTATGTCATCGACGATCTCCTCCCAGTGCTCGTCGATGTACTGGTCGATGGTCTCGTTGAAAACCTGTGCGTCCATGGGATATCCTTCCGCTCGATTCCCCGCGGCGTCCGGCTGCGCGCCGACACCCGAGGGCACGGTCGCGGCACGGTCGCGGCAGGCTTGTGGCTGCCCACCATTATCGAGCGCGCGGCGCGAACCCGGAGGACGAGCGGGCGATTGTTGCCCAGTCGTCGCGCTGCCCGCGCCCAAGGGCCGCGCAAGCACGATCCCCAGAGCGGGGGACGCTCGACGGTGCATCCGGTTTCCGGTATACTGCCGTCCTGCGCCCGGATGGCGGAATGGCAGACGCGGCGGTCTCAAAAACCGCTACCGAAAGGTGTGCGGGTTCGACTCCCGCTCCGGGCACCATCTTTTTTCGACACCCCTGCAAACAGCGAGGCGCCTTTATCGCGACACCCCCTCACGGGGGTCGAACCGATGAGGCGGAAACGCATGCCTAAGACGCGCGCCATCACGCCCATGCGCGTCCCGTCACGTTCGCGCCCGCCTTCGCCGGACGAATGTTTCACGTGAAACACTCCCCCAGCAACAAAAACGGCCGCCCCGTTTCGGGACGGCCGCCTTCGCATCAAGAGCCTTGGGCGCTAGATCATCTCGAGGGAGAAGTCCTTCTCGCCGTTGAACACAGCCAGCGCGTCAGCCACGGAGTAATCGGCCAGCGTGATGGCGCTGATGGCCTTGGTCAGGCGCACCGCCTCATCGAGCGAGCGCTGATGGATGTTGCGGCCCGTGGCATTGCCGCAGGCGCCGCCGACGTGGATCTGGTCATGCAGCTGCGTAAGGAAGGTCTCGGCGTCCACCGTCGAGCCGCCCGCGCACACCAGGCCGGTGCGGCCGGCCGCCATGGCAGCGACCTTCAGAGCCTCGGCAGGGGTGCGACCGTCCTCAGGCTTGGGCGGGTTCACCTTCACGAAGTCGGCGCCCAGGCACAGGGCCACGCCAGCAGCGCCGGCAATGAGGTCAGGGTCCTTCTCAGCGGTGACAGCCTTGCCGCGCGGGTAGATCCACAGCACGACGAGCAGACCGTTCGCATGCGCCTGGGCGATAAGCTCGCCCGCCTCGGACATCATGGTGGCCTCGTACTCGCTGCCCAGGTAGATGGTGTAGCCCAGGCCAACGATGTTCACGCCGGCATCGCGCATGGCCAGCACGGCGTCAAGGTCGGTCAGCTGCGGGGAGTAGGGGTCGTCCTGCTTGACGCCCACCAGGTTGGTCTTGGAGTTCATCTTGATGAGGTAGTTGATCTCCGGGTAGTCGTTCGCGTACTGCGCGACCAGGCCGCGCTGGCCGGCGAGCACGCCGCAGACGCCCTCGTCGCCGATCTTGAACAGGTGCTCCGGCTCGGCATCGGCGATGTCGATGCCCTCGCCGTAGAAGTCCTTGTTCAGATGCTCGACCTTCTGGTCGCAGGCAAACAGCATGAGACGGCCGGTCCCGCGGGTGGCCTTCATATAGTTCTCGACGTAGGTGTCACGCATGTCCGGCATGACGTCAGCCGGAACACGAACCTGATCACGGGTGATCTTGGGCATGGTGATCCTCCTTCAAGGATTCTCGGATGCGGCGCTGAGACCGCCCACAGTCGGGCGCATCGGCGCCATTCGGCCCGTCTATTGTATCGAATGGGAAACGTTCGCCGCCGCCCATCAAGGAAAATCTACCGACGCACTTCCACCGGCGGACGCCAGTGCCACTTTTTGGGCCTGAGATGGCACTAATTGGCGATTTGGTGTGGCTGGGGATGCCTCCAGCGGTCATCGTGTTGGCAAAACCCCAGGTCGCGTTTTTCGACCTGCTGAGAAACGAGCGCAAATGGGCTCTGCGAGCGCTCCGAGCCACACCAAATCGCCAATTAGTGTCACCGTGGGGCAAAAAAGCGGCTCTACTTCTTGGAGGTGTGCTTCTCCAGGGCCTTCATGATGCGGTCGTAGAAGACGATGGCCACCACGGCGATGGCGGCGGCGACCAGGAAGATGAGGATGCTCTCGCCAACTCGCCCCTCCACCAGGCCCGAAGCCGCATACGTAGACACGATGATGCCAGGAATGCGCGCCACGTTGGACGCGATGAGGAAGGTCTTGAGGGGCATCGAGGTCAAAGGCACCAGGTAGGTGAAGACGTCCTTGGGCATGCCGGGGATGAGGAACAGGATGAACACCACCGTGGTCAGCTTGCCGGACTGCTCGAACGCCTCGAACTTGCCCATGTACTTCTCGGGCACCATCGCGCGCACGAACGGCGCGCCCAGCTTATTTACTAGCAGGAAGATGAATGCGCTGGAGATGACGCAGCCCAGCCAGATGATAAGCGCGCCCACCCACGGGCCGTAGATCATGCCAGCGGCCACCTGCACCACTTCACCGGGGATGAAGGCCACCACTATCTGGAGGAACTGGATGGCAAGCACGAGAAGGAAGCCCACGGCGCCGGCCTCGCGGATGTCGTGGAGCATGCGCTCAAGCCCGCCCGGCTCGAACAGCTCGCCGATGTAAGGCCACACAAGCACCACGATGACCACCATGACGGCGAAGAACGCGATGAGCCCCGCGAACTTGAAGATGTTGGCCGAGTCCATGGGATGCCCGTGGACGGTGGTCTGCTTATGCTGCCGGGGCTTATCAGATTGCGTGTCTTTGGTCATTTGCGGGCCTTATCGTATTCTTCTTTGAATGCGTCGAACATGCCGCCGGCCTTCTTGAGATGCGAGCCCACGGCGCGGGCCGCGTCCTCAGCCGTGCTCGAGGCCGGGCGCGCTGCCGTCGCGCGCGATGCGGACGGAGCGCCGGGGTCGTCCACCTCGGCAGGATCGACGACGTTTCCGTCCTCGTCGACGTAGACGACTTCCAGCTCATCTTCGCCGATGACGTTTCCGTCTTCATCCACATACACGTATTCGACATCATCATTAAGGCAATCTTCAAGATTGGCGGAGGCGGCGCTCGCGGCCGAGGCAGGGGCGTCCTCGAGAGCAGGAGCGGCCTTTCCGGCTGCCTTGTCATACTCGTCCTTGAAGCCGGCGAACATGCCCTTCGCGCGGCTGATCTGGCGGCCGGTGGCGTAGGCGCCCTTGTTCACGGCGGCCCCCGCGGCAGCGGCAGCCTCCCCCACCACGGGCTTGGCGGCGTCGATGGCGCTCTGCGCCTTGTCGGCCACCACGGCCGTGGCCTCGCCCGCCTTCTCGGCCAGGCCGCCTTCTGCGGCCAGGCCCTTCACGGCATCGTCCACCAGGATGGCGCCGCGGATGGTCTCCTCCTCGGTGTCTGCCACATTGAGTGCCGCGCCCATCCCGCGCTTGAAGCCGCGAATGAGGTCGGCCGGCACTTGACGACGACCGAGCAGCGTGTTGGCCGCGGCGCCCGCCGTGACCTCCAGCGTACGCACCGCGCCGGTCTGGGCGTCGAACACCACGTCTCCCACCAGGCCGAAGTCCGTGCCGTCCTGGCACATCACCGGCAGGCCCACCCACAGGACGCAGTCGTCCCAGCTGACGCCCATGGCCTTGCAGGCGTCCTTGTCGGTGGCGGCCGGGTCGTCGTGCACCACGATGCGCCCGTCCACGAAGTCGTAGCCGTCATAGGCCACGAACACGTCTCTGCGGTGGAACATGAGCGCCGCGTCCGGGCGCTTCACCAGAAAGCCGACGCAGCGCTTCTCCTTGGGATGGAACACGCAGGCGCGCACCTTCCCCAGGCGGCGCGTGGCCTCCGGGTCTTTCTTGCTTTTCTTGGCCGTCAGCACGCGCAGGCCCGTGAGTTCCTTGGTGCTGATCAGATGGTCAGCCATGGGGCTCCTTCTGGTTTGGTCGCGGAAGCAGGAACGGCCGGGCGCGCCCTCGCGGGGCTGCCCGGCCGTCTCTCGATGCGGGAAGGGGACGCTGCAGCGTCCCGAGGCAGATGGTGGCTACTGGGCGTCGCGCGCGGCGTCCTGGGCGGCGTCGGCCACCTGGGCAGCGGTGTCCTGCACGGCACCAGCGGCCTGATCGATGACGCTCTCGGCCTTCTCGGCAGCCACGGGGATCTCGGCGGCCACGGTGGCGGAGGTCTCCTCGGCGTTCTTGGCGACCTGGGCGGCGATGCGCTGGCGCGCGGCGTCGATCTTCTCGCGCAGCTCATCGTTCTTCTCGGAGAAGACGGGCTTCATGTTGCCGGCGGCCTCCTGCACCTTGGCGCTGGCGGCCTCGTAGACGCTCTGGCCCTTGGTGGCGACCTCGTTGGCAATGGCCTGGCCCTTCTCGGCCACGTCGTTGGCGATGGCCTGGCTCTTGGCCGTCACGTCAGCGACGACCTCCTGGCCCTTGGCAGCGGCCTGCTGGTAAACCTGCTGGGCGTTGGCGCCCGCCTGGGTGCCCCACTCCTGGGCCTCGCCCCAGACGCTGTTGGCCTTGTCGGCCACCATAGCGCGAGTCTCCTCGCCGGAACGCGGCGCGCACAGCAGCGCGGCGATGGCGCCCACCAGGCCGCCAAAGACGAACACTCCGAACTTATTGGCCATAACTGCCTCCTAAATCGTGCTGATCGGTGCGCCCCATTATAGGCCAGCGACCTCGGCCCCTTGCAGAAAACACGATGCTTCTACGTTTTATGTTGCCCATTCGTCATCGCATGCTAAATGATGAGTGATAAGGTAATTAATTGTTTCACGTGAAACAATTCGCGCCACCGGGACGGCGGCTGGGCGACGGGGCGCCGACAAGGTAGCGGGGCATCCGAGCGGACTCGGAGCGGGAGACGCTCCGGCGACGACGTTCGAACGGCCGCGCTCGGGAGGGGGCAACGCGGGCGGCGGACAGCGGATCGCCGCGACGCGGCGGACGACCTGGACGACGGGGCGGCGGGCAGCTGCGGCGGGGCGGACGGGCGACCCC
>CANSQW010000084.1 GCA_947649215.1 uncultured bacterium
CCGCCGGCGCCTCGGCATCGCGCGACCCGGCCCTGCCCCCAGCCGACACCGCCTCCCCAGCCTGCCAGCGCCCACGCAACCCGCGTGTCGCCCGCATTCGCGCGCCGCGCGTCGCCCGCAGAACCGCGCTAGTCCTTCTCGCCCGGCTGGCGCATGGTGATCTCCTGCGCCTTCACCGACACGCGGGAATGCGGCGGCACCGAGCTCGTCACGAACGTGGAGCCCGCGATAACAGACCCCCTCCCCACCACGGTCTCGCCGCCGAGCACGCTGGCGTTCGAGTAGATGGTCACGTCATCCTCGATGGTGGGATGGCGCTTCACGCCGGCCAGGCGCTGCCCGCCGCGCGTCGAGAGCGCGCCCAGCGTGACGCCCTGGTAGATCTTCACATGGTCGCCGATCTCGGTGGTCTCGCCGATGACGACGCCCGTGCCGTGGTCGATGAAGAAGTACTCGCCGATGGTCGCGCCGGCGCCGATGTCGATGCCCGTGCCGCTGTGCGCCAGCTCGGTCATAACGCGCGGGATGATGGGAACACCCAGCTCAAACAGCACATGGGCGATACGGTACACATAGATGGCGTACAGCCCCGGGTAGGTGAAGATGACCTCCTCCTTCGAGCCTGCGGCCGGGTCGCCGTCGTAGAGCGCCTGCACGTCGGTCAGCAGCACGCGCTGAACCTGCGGCAGCTCGTCGAAGAAGGCGGTGCAGATCTCGTTGGTGCGCTGCTCGATCTGCTCGGGAGTGCTCGCGCCGTCGTCGGTGTACTTGAGCGCCGTGATGACCTGGGCGCGCAGCACGCGCTCCACCTGCATGAGCGTGTCGCCGATGAAGTAGCGCGGGCTCGTGTACGGCGAGAGCATCTCCTCGCCGAAGTAGCCGGGGAACAGCACGCGGCGCGTCTCCTTCAGCAGCATCTTGATGGCCGAGCGGCTGGGGAAGTGACGGCCGGGCTTAGTGAAGAAGATCTCGTCGGCCTCGTAGTTCTTCTCGATTCCGGCGACGATGCGCTCGAGGTTGTCTCCGAACATGGGTGTCCTCCTTCGTGGTGGGCGCCGGGCGCGACAGCCGGCACAGGCGGCGAACGACGGGCGGCGAGCGCCCGGCACGTACGGCGCGAGGCGTGGCCCGCGGCACGACGACCCCAGCAGTTTGTCTACCAATAGTGTAGGGAATGTCCGTCGATTTATTTGGCACAAACTGAAAATATGGCCGGCAGGCCCGCGGCAACGCCTATACTCCTTGCGTAAGGCAATCGGCGGCAGCCCGAGCGCCCCGAGCGACACGGGCGGGCCCCCTAAACCGTGGAGGTAAGACAGTGGGCGGCTTCTTTGGCGCAGTTTCGCATCGCGACGTGGTTCTGGACGTCTTCTTCGGCGTCGACTACCACTCTCACCTGGGCACACGACGCGCAGGCATGATCTTCCACGAGGAGGGGTCGAGCTTCCAGCGCCAGATTCACTCCATCGAGAACACCCCCTTCCGCACGCGCTTCGAGGACGACCTGCCCAAGTTCCGCGGTACCACGGGCATCGGCTGCATCAGCGACACCGATCCTCAGCCGCTGCTCGTCCGCAGCCACCTGGGCACCTTCGCCCTCACCACCGTCGGCGCCATCAACAACGACGAGGAGCTGGTGGAGTCCCACTTCGTCAACCAGGGCAAGCAGTTCATGGCCATGGGCTCGGGGAAGGTGAACCAGACCGAGCTGGTGGCCGCGCTCATCAACCAGAAGGACAACTTCGTCGACGGCATCCTCCACGCACAGGAGCTGATCGAGGGCTCGTGCACGCTGCTCATCATGACCTCCGAGAGGCAGATCATCGCCGCGCGCGACAAGATGGGCCGCCTGCCGGTACTCGTCGGGCGCGACGGCGAGGGCCACTGCATCGCCTTCGAGTCGTTCGCCTACCACAAGCTGGGCTACGAGGACGCCTACGAGCTGGGCCCGGGCGAGATCGCGCGCATCACCGCCGACTCCATCGAGACGCTCTCCGCGCCGCGTGACAAGATGAAGATCTGCGCGTTTCTGTGGGTGTACTACGGTTACCCGAACTCCAACTACGAGGGTATGAACGTCGAGGTCATGCGCTACCGAAACGGCGAGGTCATGGCCCGCGACGAACGCGCCCAGGGCTGTATGCCCGAGGTGGACTACGTGGCCGGCGTGCCCGATTCCGGCGTGCCGCACGCCATCGGCTACGCCACCGAGAGCGGCATGCCCTTCGGCCGTCCGTTCATCAAGTACACGCCCACATGGCCGCGCTCGTTCATGCCGAGCAACCAGGACGTGCGCAACCGCGTGGCCAAGATGAAGCAAGTCCCCGTGCCCGAGCTCATCCGCGACAAGCGCCTGCTGTTCGTGGACGACTCCATCGTGCGCGGCACCCAGCTGCGCGAGACGGTGGACTTCCTGTACGAGTCCGGCGCGCGCGAGGTGCACATGCGCAGCGCCTGCCCGCCCATCATGTTCAGCTGCAAGTACCTAAGCTTCTCGTCGAGCAAGTCGGACATGGAGCTCATCGGCCGCCGCGTCGTGCACGAGCTGGAAGGCGAGGAAGGCGTGCAGCACCTGCGCGAGTACGCCGACTCGTCCACCGAGCGCGGCCAGTGCCTGCTGCGCAAGATCTGCGAGGACATGGGCTTCGACTCGCTGCGCTACCAGTCGCTCCAGGGGATGCTTGACGCCATCGGCATCGACCCGGAGAAGGTCTGCACCTACTGCTGGACCGGCGAGGAGTAGGCAACGCACATGAAGAAAACGGCGCCCGTCGGGCGCCGTTTTTTTGTGCGTCGGTTCATGGGGCGCGGGCGAGGCGGAAGGGAGTGTCGCGGCGCGGGCGGAACGGGGACCGCGCGCTACGCCGCCTTCTTGTGGTAGACGAACCAGTAGGCCAGGCCCACAAGCGCGCCGCCGACCGCGTTGCCCACCGTCACCGTCGAGATGTTGTACAGCACGCCCTGGATGGTGAGCGCGTCAACGGGCACGGAGGCGGCGTAGCCGGCAGCGTTCAGCACCATGCCCATGGGCAGGAAGAACATGTTGGCCACGCAGTGCTCGAACCCGCACGCCACGAAGGCGGTGATGGGCAGCAGGATGCCGACGACCTTGTCCGTCGTGGAGCGCGCCCCAAAGCCGATCCACACCGCCAGGCACACGAGAATGTTGCACAGGACGGCCTTAAAGAACATCGTGTCCCAATTAAGGGACACCTTCGACACCGCCGTCGAGATCATGACCGCGCCCACGTTGCCGCCGTTCAAATCCGCCACCTGCGCCATGAGCACGATGAACACCACCACCAGCGAGCCGGCCAGGTTCCCCAGCCAGACGATGCCCCAGTTCCTGAGCATACCGCCCAGCTTGATCCGGCGGCTGGCCAGCGCCGTCACCATGAGCGCGTTGCCCGTGAACAGCTCGGCACCGCAGCAGAGTATCAGCACCAGGCCCACGCAGAAGCAGACGCCGCCCACCACGCGCTGAACGCCGAAGGGCAGCGTCGCGTCACCGAGGAACGTGCAGAAGAACATGCCACCGAAGGCGACGAAGGCACCAGCCAGCATGGCGAGCACGAAGCACTTGGCCGCAGGCAGCTGGGTCTTGCCGACGGCCAGATCCTCGGCCTTGGCCTCGATGGCCGCAGGCGCCAGCGCGTCGGGCTTGAGGGCTTGCAGGTCGGCGGGCTCGATGGTCATGGGAAGTCTCCTTCAGGCGACAGGTCGGGCGGGCAGTCGAGGCGGACAGCGTTCGCAGCGGACACGGCGGCCGGGCAACCGGGGCGCGCAGCAGCCGGGTGACGGCTGGGCGCGCAGCGGCCGGGCGGGTGCGCGAATCGGGCACACGGCGGCGCGTGCGCCCACTATAAGGCGTCAGCGCGGCCGGATGACCCGCGATTCGGTAACGACGACGTCCACCGGCGCGTCATGCTCCTCCAACGCGGGGAGCGCCGGCAGCAGCGCGGCGCCGCGAACGAGCCCCGCGGACACGCCGGCGAACTCGGCCAGGAAGCGGTCGTAGAAGCCGCCGCCGTACCCGATGCGAAACCCGCCTCGATCAAACGCCAGCCCCGGCACGAGCGCGAGGGCGCGCGGCCCCGCAGCGGCCGGCGCCACTGCGCGGGCCGGGTCGGGATCCGGCTCCTCCATCCCGAAGCGGCACCTGACCAGGCCGTCCAGCGTATCCACGACGTACCACTCCATGGCGCGTGTGCCCGGTACGCAGCAGGGAAGCGCCACGCGCTTGCCGGCGGCCCACGCCTGGCGGATGATCGCGCGCGTGTCCACCTCGGGCCCGAACGAGAGATAGGTCAGCACCATGTCGGCCGCCGCGAACTCCGGCAACTCCGCCACACGCGCCGCGATGCCCGCGTCCGCGCGCGCCCGCGCATCCGCCGCCAGCGCCGCGCGCTCCTCCAGCAGCCGCGCCCGCAGCCCTGCCTTCTCCCCCGCCTTGCCCGTCACGTCGCGCTCCTTCCCCCGTTGGTCGCCCCATTATAGGCCGCGCCCCGACACCGAGAGGACAGGGACAGAATGGGCGGAGCGGGCGCGGCATGCTGGGGCATGGTAGAATCGGCGGCGATGCGCCGGATGCGGGGCGCCGTCTGCGAGGAGAGGACCGCCATGTTCCAGATGAGCGACGAGGAGTTCGAGCGCGCCGTCGAGGAGGCGCTCGACCGCATTCCCGACCAGTTCATCCAGGCGCTGCAGAACGTGGCCATCGTCATGGAGGACGAGCCCAACGAGTACCACCTGGGCACGCCCGAGGAGCCGTTCTACCCCGAGGGCTCCTACTGCGACGACGAGCTGCTGGGGCTCTTCGACGGCCTGTCCATCGTCGAGCGCGCCGACGGCTACGACGACGACCTGCCCGACGTCATCACCATCTTCAAGGGCCCGCACGAGCGCTGCTTCGACAGCCGCGAGGAGGTCGTCGAGGAGATCGGGAAGACCGTCATCCACGAGATAGGCCACTACTTCGGCATCGACGACGATCGCCTCTACGAGATGGGCTACTAGCGCCGGCGCGCGACGCGCCGCGGCTTCAGGCAGAGAGGGCAGGGCATGAACATCACGGTGTACTGCGGGTCGAACCCGGGGACGGATCCGCGCTTCGCCGAGGCGGCGGAGCGGCTGGGCGCGTGGATCGCGAAGGCCGGCCACTGCCTGGTGTACGGCGGCAGCTCCGTGGGGCTCATGGGCGCGGTGTCGCGCGCGGCGCTCGCGGCCGGGGGGCGCGTGGAGGGCGTGGAGCCGCGCTTCTTCATCGACGCCGGCGTGGCGCAGCACGACCTGACGCACCTCCACGTGGTGGAGACGATGGGCGAGCGCAAGGCGCTCATGATAGAGAAGGGCGACGCCTTCGTGGCGCTGCCGGGCGGCGTGGGCACGCTGGAGGAGATATCCGAGATCATGTCGCAAATCCGCCTGCGCATGGGGCCCGAGCGCTGCCACCTGCTCAACCTGGGCGGCTTCTACGACCCGCTGGCCCAGCTGCTGCGCGCCATGGCGGATCAGGGTTTCCTGGACGGCTACGAGCTGGAGCGCATCTGCTTCCCCGCCACGGTGGAGGAGCTCGAGGCGTTGCTGGCCGAGGACGCCGCCGCGCTGGCGGCCGCAGGCG
Organism: uncultured bacterium; assembly: GCA_947649215.1. GTDB lineage: Bacteria > Actinomycetota > Coriobacteriia > Coriobacteriales > Eggerthellaceae > Enterorhabdus. The sequence goes on from CANSQW010000084.1 coordinate 5,621, forward strand.
GAAAGCGCCCCCGCGAGCCCTACTGCCCCGAGGCGCTCCCCGGCAATCGCGGCTAGCCGCGGCCGGCGCGCAACCTGCCCGCCACGCGGCGCACATGCGTCGGCGCGCCGGTGTCGGTTGACCGCGCCCAATTGCTCGGATACACTGGGCCGACTTGGAATCGATCAAGGTACGGTGATCTCATGTTCGGCATTCTGGCCCTCTAACACACCCTCCCCGCCCCGCCGCAACCCCAGGCATCGGCTGGCGCGCAACCTATTCTTTCGCGCGCTGCAAGCCGAAGGCGGTGGCGCAACCGTTCCCGCAACCGCATGCTAGACGCCGCCCCCTCCGGGGAGCCTCGCGTCTGCTTCGCTATTCCAAGGAGTCACCATGACCGAATCTGCCCCGCGCAGTGAATCTGCGCCCGCAAGCCCCACGGCCCCGACGTCGCCCAGCCCCGCGTCGCCCACCGGCGCGTCGCCCAGCCCCGCGTCGCCCGCTCCCACGCCCGCGCCCTGTCTCTATACACATCTCCGAGCCCACGAGACTAAGGCGAATCGCGGTTGGCG
>CANSQW010000085.1 GCA_947649215.1 uncultured bacterium
GTCCCGCTGCGGCCGCAACCTGGCGCTGTTCGCCCCCGTGGCCCTCGTGTGGGTCGCGCTCGACCTGGCCGCGAAGGCGTGGTTCAACCAGTTTCCCGCAGGCACGGTGGTCGGCGGGCCTATCGCGGGGCTCGTCCGGTTCCGCGTGGCGCACAACACCGGCGGCGCCTGGGGGATGTTCGGGGACGCCACCGTCGTGCTCGGCGTGCTCTCGCTGGCCGTGTGCGCGGGGCTGCTCGGCTACGTGGCCCTCTCGCGGTGCGCGACGGCGGGGGAGGCGCTCGGCGCCGCGCTCGTGTTCGCGGGCGGCCTCGGCAACGCCATCGACCGGTTCACGCTGGGCTATGTGGTGGACTTCATCGATCCCGTGTTCATCGACTTCCCCACGTTCAACATCGCTGACATCGGCGTGACCTGCGGGTTCGTTATCTTCTTCGCCGCTTTGTTCCTGAGGGCGCATCGTGAGGAGGTTGAGGCGCGATGACGCGATCGCTCTGCCATATGGTCGCTGCCGAGGACGCGGGCGCTCGCCTGGACGCGCTCTGCGCTCAACGCGGGCTCTACGCGAGCCGCTCGGCCGCCGCGCGCGCCATCGACGAGGGACGCGTGTTCGTGAACGGCGCCGCCGTCCCCAAGAAGCATGCGGTGGCGGCGGGGGACACGGTGGTCTACGAGGTGGACGAGGAGCCCTCGCGCACTCCGCTTTCCGGCCAGCCCATCGACCTGGACATCCGCTTCGAGGACGACGACATGATCGTGCTGTCCAAGCAGGTGGGGCTCGTGTGCCATCCGGCGGCCGACCACGAAGACGGCACGCTCGTCAACGCGCTCATCTGGCACTGCGGCGAAGACCACCTGTGCAGCGTCCAGGGCGAGGACGACCGCCTGGGCATCGTGCACCGGCTCGACCGCGACACGAGCGGCCTCATGCTGGCTGCCAAGACCGACGCGGCCGGCTACGTGCTCATGGAGGACATCCGCGCTCGCGCCATCGACCGCCACTACCTGGCGCTCGTCCACGGCATCATGGCGCATGACACGGGCATGATCGACGCGCCCATCGCGCGCGCCGCCAACGAGCGTACCCGCATGGCCGTGCGTGACGTGCCGAGCGCGCGCGAGGCCATCACCACCTTCCGCACGCTCGAGCGCTTCGAGGCCGGCTCGCATGACGACGGCTACACGCTCATCGAGTGCAAGCTGTTCACCGGCCGCACCCACCAGATTCGCGTGCATATGCAGTACACGCGCCATCCCATCGTGGGGGATCCGGTCTACACGGCCAACGGCCCGAAGGATCCGCGCGCCCAGCTGGGCCTCGAGCGCCAGTTTCTGCACTCCTACAGCATCCGCTTCGCCCATCCTGTGACGGGCGAGGAGCTCTCGTTCGCGGACAACCTGCCGCGTGACCTGCGCGAGGCGCTTGACGCCTTGGCCCCGCGCAGCCGCGGGCTGACCGAGGCCGGGCGCGAGGTGGCGGCCCTGCTGGCCGCATCGCCCACGCCGTCAGTAGAGGGGAGCGTCTATGGGCCTGCGTAGGAAGACGGAACCCGTCCCGGGGCGCGTGGGGGTGCTGCTCGTGAACACGGGCACGCCGGACGCGCCCACGCCGCGCGCGGTGCGCCGCTACCTGGCGCGGTTCCTCATGGACCGCCGCATCCGCCCCATGAACGCCCTTGGCTGGTGGCTCATCCTGCACGTGGGCATCTTGCCCAAGCGCGGCGTGGCCTCGGCGGAGAAGTACGCGGCCATCTGGACGGACGAGGGCTCGCCGCTCGCCGTGACCCAGGCCCGCCTCGCGCGCGGGCTCGACGAGCGGTACCGCGACGAGGGCGCCGACGTGGTGGTGCGCCAGGCCATGAGCTACGGTCAGCCTACGCTGCCTTCCGCCCTGCGCGAGCTGCGCGCGGCCGGCTGCGCGCGCGTGGTGGTGCTGCCGCTCTACCCGCAGAGCGCCTTCTCCACCACCGGTGCCGCCTCCGACGGCGTGGAGCGCGCCTTGCGCCGCATCCGCTGGAGCGTCCCGTGCGAGGTGGTGCCCGACTACCACGACGACCCGGTCTACGTTCGCGCCATCGCCGCCTCCATCGCCAACGCCGGCTACGACCCCTCGGAGGACTCCGACGACCGGCTCCTGTTCTCGTTCCACTCCATCCCGCTTGCCGACATCGAGGCAGGCGACACCTACGAGCTGCAGGCCGGCGCCACCGCGCTCGCCGTCGCCGGCGAGCTGGGGATTGACCGGCGGCGCTGGACCATCGGCTACCAGTGCCGCTTTGACAAGGGGCGCACGTGGCTTTCGCCCTTCACGCGCTCGACGCTGGCCACGTGGGCCGAGGCGTCGCCCGACCCGCGCGTGTTCTTGGTGTGCCCCAACTTCGCCATCGACTGCCTGGAGACGCTCTACGACGTGAAGTGCGAGCTGCGGCCCGAGTACCTGGAAGCCGGCGGCCGGCGGCTGACCTACGTGCCGTGCCTGGGCGCGAGCCGGGCGCATCTGCGGGTGCTCGCCCATGTGCTCGACCCCTATCTGAACGTCTGAGAGGAAGGAGCCGCCATGACCGAAGCACGCGCGCCCCAGGTGCTGGTGGGCGTCACCGGCTGCATCGCCGCCTACAAGAGCTGCGAGGTGGTGCGCGGCCTGCAGAAGGCGGGCTGCGAGGTGAAGGTGGTCATGACCGAGCACGCCACGCGCTTCGTCGACCCCGTGACGTTCCGCTCGCTTACCCATGAGAAGGTGGCCGTGGGGCTGTTCGACGACCCGTCCGATCCCATCCACCACATCTCCCTGGCCGAGTGGTGCGACCTGTTCCTCATCGCGCCGTGCACGGCCAACGTGGCGGCGAAGGTGGCCTGCGGCCTGGCCGACGACCTGCTCTCCACCACGGCGCTCGCCTGCGCGGCGCCGCTTATGATCGCGCCGGCCATGAACGTGCACATGTACGAGGCCGCCCCCACGCGTGAGAACCTCGAGACGCTGCGCGCCCGCGGCGTGGTGGTGATGGAGGCCGACGAGGGCTACCAGGCCTGCGGGGACGTGGGTCGCGGGCGCCTGCCCGAGCCTGACGCCATCGTGGCCCGCGCGCTTGAGGTGCTCGCCGGCGCGGGGACGCCTGCCGACGCGGCGCGTCCGGTGCCAGACATGGCGGGGCTGTCCGTGGTGGTGACGGCGGGGCCTACCGTGGAGCCCATCGACGCGGTGCGCTACGTGTCGAACCACTCGAGCGGGAAGATGGGCTACGCGCTCGCTGCCGATGCCGCTGCGCGCGGGGCGGCGGTGACGCTCATCTCCGGGCCGGTGGCGCTCGAGGCGCCCGCGGGCGTGAGGGTGGTGGCCGTGCGCACGGCGCGCGAGATGCTCGCCGCGGCCGAGGAGGCGTGCCCGACGGCCGATATGGCGGTGTTCGCTGCCGCGGTGGCGGACTACCGCCCGGTTGCGCCGGCCGACCGCAAGCTCAAGAAGGGCGCTGATGACGCGGCCCTCGCCGCCATCGAGCTTACGCCCAACCCCGACGTCCTGGCGACCATCGGCGCCGCCAAGCGCCCAGGCCAGGTGATCGTGGGCTTCGCGGCCGAGACCGATGACGTGGCCGCCAACGCGCGCAAGAAGCTCGCCTCCAAGCACGCCGACCTCATCGTCGCCAACGAGGTGGGAGAGGGACGCGCCTTCGGCACCGACGAAAATCAGGCCATCCTTGTGACCGCCGTCGGGGACGAGCCCCTGCCTCTCATGCCCAAGCCCGAGCTGGCCCACCGCATCTGGACGCGGGCGCTTGCGCTGCGCTAGGGGAGAGAAGATGACGCGAACGACGGCGGCTGAGGATGCCGCGAGCGCGGAGGCGGGCGCTTCGGCGTCTCAGCCAGAAGCCGAGGCTGTCGACCAAGAGACGGGCGCAGGCGAGACAGCCCCGGCCGCCTCTCCCTTCGGCGAAGTGAGCGCCGCCACGCGCAAGTGCATGCAGGGCAACAAGCGCCGCGACACCACGCCCGAGCTCAAGGTGCGCCGCATGCTGCGCGATCTGGGATTCCCCGGCTACCGGCTCGACTGGAAGAAGGCCCCGGGCCACCCGGACATCGCCTACCCCGGCCGAAAGATAGCGATCTTCATCCACGGGTGCTACTGGCACCACTGCCCGACGTGCAACCTCCCCATTCCCAAGAAGAACCCCGAGTACTGGGAGGCCAAGTTCCGCCGCAACCAGGAACGCGACGAACGCACCCGCGCGGCGCTCGAGGCCGCTGGCTGGAAGGTGGCCGTCATCTGGGAGCACCAGCTCAAGAAGGCCGAGCTGGAGAACACGGAGCGCTACCTCTACGAGATAGTCCGCTGGGACGATCCGGAGGACGCCGACGATTCCGCTTCCATCGAAGACCCGCGTACCGCCGCGGAAATCGCCGCGCGCGCCGCGACGGAGCGCTAGCCGACCGGCGATCCCCCGGCTTCGAGGGTCTTCTCCAGCGGGGAGTCCAGAAGGTCGCGGCTGCGTCCGGCGGGGCGGGCGGCTAGCCAGCCGATCACGCCGCCGAGCACGGCGAAGGGCAGCCAGCTGAACCCGAACTCGTAGAGCGGCAGCGCCGTCACGAAGGGCGCCAGGCCGAAGCTGTCGTGCGCCACGATGACGAGGCTCGCCACGAGCGCGCCCAGGGCGGCGCCCTTGTAGGCCCAGGTGGTGTGAATGCGGCGGAGGAACAGAATGAGCACCACGGTGGTCATGAACGGCGGGCACACCACCGAGAGGATGGGCGTGGCCAGCGCGATGATGGCCTCGAGCCCGAGGTTGCAGATGAGCAGCCCGCACCCGATGACGATGAGCACGCCGACGCGGTAGGGGAGGCGTCCGCGCGTCACGCGCTCGAAGTAGGAGGCCGTGGCGCCGGTGAGGCCGATGGCCGTGGTCAGGCACGCGAGGCCCACCACCACGCCGAGCACGAGCACGCCGGTCTCGCCCATGAGGTGCTTCGTGATCTCCACGATGAGCTGCGCCTGGTTGAGCCCGGGCCCGAACGAGAGCCCGGTCATGGCGCCAAGGTAGGTGAGCCCGCCGTAGATGAGCGCCAGGAGCACGGCGGCCACGCAGCTCGCGAGCGCCATCACCTTGAGCTGCGAGCGGCGCGCGGTGTAGCCGTCCGCGCGGATGGCGTCCTGGATGACGATGGCGAAGCCCACGCAGGCGATGATGTCCATGGCCTGGTAGCCGGCGAGGATGCCGTCCTGGGCCACGTGCGTCGAGCGCGGCGCGCCCACGTCCCCGATGGGGTTGACCACGCCGGCCGCCACGAGCACGACGATGCCGAGCACGAGCAGCGGCGTGAGCACCTTCCCGACGATGCCCACCACGCGCGACTGGCGGAAGGTGAGCGCGAGCACGAGCGCGAAGAACAGGACGGAGAACAGCGCAAGGCCCATCCCGTCGCCGAACAGCGGCATCACCGCCATCTCGTAGGTGGTGGCAGCCGTGCGCGGCGTGGCGATGAGGACGCCGGTGCAGAGGATAGCGGCCGTGTTCATGGCAAGGCCCGGCACGCGCCCGAGCGTGCCCTCGATGGCGGCGTTGGCCCCGCCGGCCGCGTTGAGCGCGAAGATGCCCACGCACGAGAGCACCACGTCGATGAAGATGAAGCAGACAAAGCCGATGAGCCACTCGCTGCCGCTCGTCATGCCTAGGTACGGCGGGAAGATGAGGTTGCCCGCCCCGAAGAACATGGCGAACAGGGCCAGCCCCGTGACCAACGCGTCTTTTCTCACCAGAGGTCCTCCTCGTGTTGTGCCCGACGGCCTGATTATCAGCGGAGCAGCGGCTGCGGGAAACCTCCCGCGTTCACCGGTAGCCCAATCGAAAGCCCCTTGTAATGATGGCGGCGAAAGGGGATCCCGTCTGCATAGGGCAAGAATCATAGCGGGATCCCCTGCGTTGTCCCGCTGCTCCTTAGGTTCTCCAGAAGCGGGGCAGCGGGGCCCGCGCCCACGCTATCGCATGCACGGGCGGGAAAACACCGCTTTCTGTGCGAGAAAAGCCGGCTTTGCATGGTCTTGACACGCAAAAAGGAAGGGGCTGGAGGCTCTAGTACGGCGCACGGTCGAACGCGACCTGGGAAAACGCGCGGCTCTCAGGCTCGAGCCTCTCTTGGGGCTG
>CANSQW010000086.1 GCA_947649215.1 uncultured bacterium
GGGCGAAGCTTGGCTTCTCCTCGACGAGCGTCGCCTCCACCACGTCGCCGGGGGCGGCGTGCGCCACGAAGACGGTCTTGCCGTCGGCCAGCCGGCCCACGGCCTCGGGGCCGTAGCCCATGCGCTCCACGGTGATGATCTGGGTCTGATCCATGGCCGTCCCTTCGTGGTCAAAATCCTCCGGCTGCCCGGCGGAGGTTGTCGTATAATAGGCGCCGCGCCCTCGTAGCTCAGGGGATAGAGCGTCTGCCTCCGGAGCAGAAAGTCGCAGGTTCGAATCCTGTCGAGGGCACCATCCAAGCCTTCCGCGCGTCGTCTCGCGCCGCGCCTCCGAACCCCGCCCAGGGGTTCTTTTTTTTGCCCGCGAGCGGCGCATTTGGCACCAGATGGCACCACCTCGGGGGGAGAAAAAGAAGGCCTTTCCGAAGAAAGGCCCGGTCAATCGTGGTGCCCCCAACGGGAATCGAACCCGTGTCTCAGCCTTGAAAGGGCCGCGTCCTAACCGTTAGACTATGGGGACGGGTGGCACGCTGTCAAAACAGCCCATATAGTATGCCAGACGACTAGCATCCGCGCAAGGATTTCCTGCACATTTTCGGCCCCTCGCCCCGTAGGCCCTTGCGCTTGCGGCGCGCCTCGCCCACAATGGGCCGCTGGGGTAGGACGGGCGCGAGCCCGTCCCCCTGACGAAGAGGCGCGACGTGGGAGGAAGGGCCGTGCGCAAGCTCATCGAGCAGATCATGAAGTTCGGCGTCGTGGGCGTCATCGCCTTCGTCATCGACTACGGGCTGATGGTGCTCCTGACCGAGGCGTTCGGCGTGGACTACCTGGTCAGCGCCACCGTCTCGTTCATCGTCTCCGTGACGTTCAACTACTTCGCGTCCATGCGCTACGTGTTCACCCACCGCAAGGGGATGTCGCGGCGGCGCGAGTTCGTCATCTTCGTCATCCTCTCGGTCGCGGGTCTCATCATCAACGACGCCTGCATGTACCTGGGCACGGGCCTTCTGGCCGTCGACTACCGCGTTACCAAGATCGGCGCCACCGTCATCGTGATGGTGTGGAACTTCGTCACCCGCAAGAAGTTCCTCGACGCCGGCGACGAGGCGGAGCAGGCCGAGGAGTCCCTCGAGCATGCCGCCCGCGACGCGCGCGAAGTTCTTGACGCGGCCGCGCGCGGCAGCCGCCCGAGGCGCTAGCCTTCTGCGAAAACGTAATCGCGCGGTTACAAAAATAGCACTTGAGCAGGTATTATGCCAAATCGCGCCCTCGATGTCACGACTGCAATGCCCGCCATCGATCCGCTAGCATAGGCAGCGGGAGGCGCGGCCCTTCTGCGGACGGCCCCGGTTTGCCGACACCCTGCCATCCCCGCCGCGCCTCCCGCCACCGCCGCGTCGGCCTCGCCTCCGGCCTGGGGTTCCCCGCGAAGGCCGACCAGCTCTCCACCTTGGACGCGCGTATGCCGCGCGCGCCGAAAGGGGCCGGCGCCTTCGGGCCTCCGCGCCGCCTCGAGGCCGCCCTTCGGCCGAGGGGGCGTGAAGATTAACGGTATTTTGGCATTTGGCCTGACGGTGCTGATAAAATCCTCTCCCATATGCGAACATTCGCTGGCACGGCTTCTTCGCGAGGACGCGGGGTCGCCGCCGAGAGAGAAAGGATGCCACCGCAATGGCAATGTACACTCCCGAGTACCAGCCCACGGGCGACGAGATCGCCGTCATCACCACCTCCAAGGGCACCATCCGCGTGCAGCTGGCGGGCAAGGACGCCCCCATCCACGTGGGCAACTTCGTCGAGCTCGCCCAGAAGGGCTTCTACGACGGCCTGAAGTTCCACCGCTACGTGCCCGGCTTCGTGATCCAGGGCGGCTGCCCCACCACGCGTGACGCCACCCCCGAGCAGGTCGCCAAGGGCCAGGGCCCCTTCGGCACCGGCGGCCCGGGCTACTCCATCAAGGAGGAGTTCACCACCAACCCGCGCAACGAGCACAACGACGGCACCCTGGCCATGGCGCGCTCGTCCAACCCGAACTCCGCCGGCTCGCAGTTCTACTTCTGCCTGGGCGCCCAGCCCATGCTCGACTCGGGCTACACCGTGTTCGGCGACACCATCGAGGGCAAGGACGTCATCGACTCCCTGCGCGCCGGCGACCTCATCGAGTCGGTCGTCATCGAGAACGCCCAGTAGCACCATCCGGCCGCATCCCCGTCCGGAGCCGAGGACCGACATTTAAGGAACTCCATGAACAACCAGCTGTTTGACCAAGCGAACCGCCAGTACCAGCAGAAGGACTACCAGGGCGCCCTCATGGGCTTCACCCAGTGCCTTCAGGACGCCACGTGCCCCCTCGCCCCCGGCGAGATGGGCCTTCTGTACCACCAGATCGGCAACTGCCTGGTCAAGCTGAAGAACCCGACCGAGGCCATCCACGCCTACACCCAGGCCACGGCCGACCCGGCCTACAGCGCCGCGGGCACGGTCGAGTGCAACCTCGGCATGGCCTACGCGTCGCTGCGCGACTACGACAACGCCGTGCGCTGCTTCGAGCAGGCCGTCTCCGACGACAGCTACCCTGCGGTCTACAAGGCCTACATGGGCATGGGCAACGCGCTCATGAAGCTGGGCAAGTCGGCCGAGGCGGGCGTGGCGTTCCGCGAGGCCGCGCTGGACGAGGAGAACCCCGATCCCACGAAGGCCCTGCTCAACCTGGGCGTGTGCTTCATGGCGCTCGACCGTCCGGCTGACGCGGTGGCCTCCTATGAGAGCGCGCTTCCCTTCGACATGACGCCGGCCACGCGCAACAAGCTCTACGCGAGCCTGGGCCAGGCCTACGTCTCCTGCGGGGAGATGGAGAAGGCCGTCAACGCCTTCGAGCAGGCCATCGCCGACAAGACCTACTTCCTGTCTGACTCGGCGAGCGTGGACTACCAGCGCGCCGTGGGCGCCGTGGCCCAAGGCGTGACCACCGTCGGCCAGGGGCTGGCCGCCGTCCCCACGCCGGCCGCCTCGCCCTCGCAGACCTCGGCGCTCACCCAGGTGCTGCCCGTGGCTGACATGTCGGGCCTCGACGTGGCGGCTGACGGCACCTCCATGGCCGTTTACGAGGAGGACGCCGCCTACTACGACGACGGCTACGGCTACGACGAGGGCTACGACGCCCAGGACGCCTTCTACTACGACGAGGGCGCGTCCTACGACGACGGGGCCTACCCCGGCTACGTGGGCGTCTACGAGCAGGGCGAGGAGCACTTCTTCAACGCCAGCGACGAGGAGCTGGAGCAGTGGTCGCGCGGCCTGGCCAAGCAGGATCGCAAGCGCCGCAACGTCGGCCTCAAGATCCTCGTGGCCCTCATCATCGTGATCCTGCTCGCCTGCGCCGGCGGCGTGTTCGCCTACACGCAGGGCTTCGGCTTCCCGAGCCAGGAGACGGTGGTGCGCGAGCTGTTCGCCGACCCCGAGGCCGCCAAGGCCGAGGTGTTCTCCAAGGCCACGAGCGCCTCGTCCATCGACACGATGATCGAGCCGGTCACCCAGGACGCCAACCCCGCCATCGACGGCATGAACAAGTCCATGAGCGACTCGACGGTCTACGTCACGGCCCATACGCCCGAGGGCGGCGAGGTGCAGTACCGCATCTCCATGGTGCGCGACCTCATCGGCTGGAAGATCTCCAATATCGAGCTGTACTTCCCGAGCCAGAACTAGCGCGCCTCCCAGAACCGCGCACCGACGGGGCCGCCCGAGCGAGGCGGCCCCGGCTGCGAATAGAGAAGAGAACGGAAAGGAACCCAGAACCCATGGCTATTCAGAAGACCTACTCCATGATCAAGCCCGACGGCGTGCGCAACGGCCACATCGGCGAGATCATCAACCGCTTCGAGCGCGCCGGCCTCACTGTCGAGCGCATGGAGCTCGGCATGGTCACCCCCGAGCAGGCCGCTGCCAACTACCAGGAGCACGAGGGCAAGCCCTTCTACGACGGCCTCATCGCCTACATCACCTCCGGCCCGGTGGTGAAGATGGTCATCTCCGGCGAGGGCGCCGTGGCCAAGTGCCGCTCCCTCATGGGCGCCACCAACCCGGCCGAGGCGGCCCCGGGCACCATCCGCGGCGACTTCGGCCTGATCATGGACGAGAACGTGATCCACGGCTCCGACTCCCCGGAGTCCGCCGAGCGCGAGATCGGCATCTTCTTCGCCTAGGGCGAGGCAGATCCACGCACGCGGGAAGGCCCCCTCGGGGGCCTTCCTCTTGTTTTGGGGCGTTTTCCGCGTAAGGAGGCCCTGGCAAGCAGATTCGTTCGATTTTGCACCCGAAAGGAGGGGGAGTGGATCCCGCTGGCGCCTTTCGGCCGATGGCGACCTGGGGTTTTGTCCCGGCTCCGGAAGAAGGGCCCCGATTTTCCCTGCCGGGGAGTGCAAAACCGAACGAATCTGCGTCTCGGGGCGCTTTTGCGCAGGGCGGCCGGTCTGGAGAAAACGCCCTCTCGCCGGGGCGCGCCCCGCGCAGGCGCGGCGGGGGAGTAGGATGGGGGCATCGCCTTATCCCGCTGACGAGAGACTGAGGAACACGCATGCTCTACCGAGTGATCGACGCCGCGGAGCTTCCAGCGCTCGTGGCCGCGTTCATGGAGCGCTACGAGGTGATCGCCCCGGTCAGGAGCGGCCACAGCTTCGCCTTCGAGGCCGTGGGCTCCTTTGACGAGATAGTGCTGGACTATCCCACCACCATCACCTCCCCCAAGAAGTACGTCCTGCCCCCGCGCGAGACCCTGTTTCGGTTCGACGCGGAGGCCAACGAGGTCACCGACTACGTCGAGGCAGTCACCCCGCGGGTGATCTTCGGCGTCCATGCCTGCGACATCAACGCGCTCAACAGCCTGGATCGGGTCTTTCAGGATGCGCGCTACCCCGACCCCTACTACGAGGCGCGCCGCGCGGCCACCATGGTGGTGGGCATCAGCTGCACGCCGTCCGAGGGCTGCTTCTGCCACCTCATGGACGCTGACGAGGCGCGTACCGGCTACGACCTGTTCCTCCAGGACATCGGCGGCCGCTACCTCGTGAGCATCGGCAGCGTTGAGGCGGCCAACGTGCTCGAGGGCGCGTGCAACCCCCGCGAGGCCACCGACGAGGACCGCATCGCCTTCCGCCGCGCCACGCGCCGGCGCCAGGCGTCGTTCAACCCGGAGATCCCGGACATCCAGGAGGTGCCCATGCTCATGGACGCCTTCCACTCCGACCCGTTCTGGGAGGAGCTCGGCGGGCGCTGCCTGTCGTGCACGGCCTGCTCGAGCGTGTGCCCCACCTGCTACTGCTTCGACATCCGCGACACCATGGACCCCGACGGCGTCCACGGCCGGCGCGAGCGCACCTGGGACGCCTGCACCTCGCCGCAGTTCGCCGTGGTGGCAGGCGGCCACAACTTCCGCGCCGACGGGCGCAACCGCGTGCGGCACCGCATGTACCACAAGCTCAACGGGTTCCTTGCCACGCACGACCGCAACCTCTGCGTGGGCTGCGGCCGCTGCGTCTACGCCTGCAAGGCGGACATCTCGCCCATCGAGGTGCTGAGGTTCTTCGAGCGAAAGGGGGCCGAGAATGCCGATTAGCCAGTCCGTCGCCGGCGTGTCCGTGGCGCCTCTGCGCGACGAGGGCGCGCCCCTCACCGGCGCCGAGCTCGTCCGGGCGAACCCCTACCGCCCGTGGCCGGCGCGCATCACCTCCATCACCGACCTCACGGCCACCGAGAAGCTCTTCGAGTTCCGCTTCATCGACGAGCGCATCCGCGAGGCCTTCCGGCACGAGCCGGGCCAGTTCGTGGAGCTGTCGCTCTTCGGCGTGGGCGAGGCGCCCATCTCCATCTCCAGCTCGCCGTCGAAGAGCGGCTTCATCGAGCTGTGCGTGCGCCGCGCCGGCACCTTCACCGAGCGCCTCCACCAGATGCAGTGCGGCGACATCGTGGGCATCCGCGGCCCCTACGGCCGCCCGTTCCCCTTCGACGAGATGCGCGGCCACGACATCCTGCTCGTGGCGGGCGGCCTGGGCATCGCGCCTTTGCGCTCGCTCATCAACAACATCCACGACGAGCGCTCCGACTTCGGCAAGGTCACCATCATCTACGG
>CANSQW010000087.1 GCA_947649215.1 uncultured bacterium
GCGCTCAAGAACCACGGCGGCGTGGCCAAGGCCGACCTGAACGAGGAGAACCTCGAGGCGCTCGAGGCGGGCTTGCCCAACCTCCTGCAGCACGTGGAGAACATCACGGGCGTGTACCACCTGCCCTGCGTGGTGGCCATCAACGCCTTCCCGACCGACACGCCCGCCGAGTTGGCGCTCGTCGAGGAGAAGTGCCGCGAGCTGGGCGTGAACGTGGCGCTCTCCGAGGTGTGGGCGAAGGGCGGCGAGGGCGGCCTGGCGCTCGCCGACGAGGTCCTGCGCCTGTGCGACGAGGGCGATGCCGAGGGCCGCAGCGCCGAGACGTTCGCGTTCTCCTACGATGACGAACTGTCCATCGCCGAGAAGATCGAGGCCATCGCCCAGCGCATCTACCGCGCTGACGGCGTGGTGTTCGAGCCGGCCGCCAAGAAGGAGATTGCGCAGCTCGAGGCGCTCGGCTTCGGCGGCATGCCCGTGTGCATGGCCAAGACGCAGTACTCCTTCAGCGACGACGCTGCCAAGCTCGGCGCGCCGCGCGGCTTCACCATCACGGTGCGCCAGGTGAAGGTGTCGGCCGGCGCCGGCTTCATCGTGGCGCTGACGGGCTCCATCATGACGATGCCCGGCCTGGGCAAGACGCCTGCCGCCTTCATGATCTATGTCGACGAGAACGGCGTCATCTCGGGGCCGTTCTAGGCTTGCTGATTTGTGTGGAGAAGGGCCCGCAGCATGAGGCTGCGGGCCCTTCTGCTGCTAGAATGACCGGCGCTGGCAGAGTCCGATGCGGGCGGTGCTTCTTCACTGTGGAAGGAGTGGCGCCTCATGTTGAAAGAAGCTCTCATTCGCGTCTTGACGGCACCGCCGAACTGGCTGGTCCTGGTTTTCATGGGGCTCGACCGGTACGAGCGATGGAAGTATAAGCAATCGGATGGAGCGGGAGAGCAATAAAAAGCCCGGCGGCAACCGGGCTTAATCACTAGCACCGCGCCGCCCGTACGCAGGTTGACGACCTACGGGCTTTGCCAGTGCACTTGCATTATAGCCGCTTCGCGCCCGAAGGGCAACGAGGGCGGAGGACTGGAAGGAGACGCACATGGTGGACACGGGGTTTCTGGATGCGCTGGCTTCCAAGGAGCCGACGCCGGGCGGCGGCGGGGCGGCGGCCTACGCGGGCGCGCTGGCGGCGGCGCTGTCCTCGATGGTGGGCAGCCTCACCGTGGGGAAGAAGCGCTACGCCGAGGTAGAGGGCCAGATGCGGGCCGAGCTGCGCGAGCTGGACGTGACGCGCGCGCGACTGGTGGCGCTCATCGACGCCGACGCCGCGGCCTTCGCGCCGCTGGCCGCTGCCTACGGCCTGCCGCGCGAGACTCCCGAGGAGCAGGCCGCCAAGGAGGAGGCGCTCCAGGCGGCGCTCGTGGAGGCATGCGAGGTGCCGCTGGAGATCATGCGCCAGTGCCTGCTGGTGGTGGAGTCGTGCGACTTCATGGCGCGCCATGGCAGCGCGCTGGCCGTGTCTGACGCGGGTGCGTCGGCCGTGCTGGCCAAGGCGGCGCTCCAGGCGGCCAGCCTGAACGTGGTGATCAACGTGGGCTCGATGGCCGACGCCGAGCGCGCGGCCCGTTACGCCGACGAGGCCGACATGCTGCTGGACGCCGGCTGCGCCCAGGCTGATGCCGTGTTCGCGTACGTGATGGAGCGCCTGCGCGGCTAGGTGCGGGGCGCCCCGCCGGCGCCGCGCCCCGGCCGGGAGGGGGGCGTTCCAGCATCTTGCGGGCTGGCTGCAATTTCGCACGGTTTTGCACCGGCGCTTCAGCGTTGCGCGGGTGCCCGGCGGCCTGAGTCCGGCATACTGCCTGAAAAAAGCCCGGGCTAACTTTTCCGGAGCCCTGGGTGGGAGCATGGCGGAGTGCAGAACCGTGCGAATTTGCAAAACGACGCCGGATTTCGAAGGAACTGAGAGGAAGGGAGGCGCCATGGCGCGCATCTTGGCGGGCAAGGACGTAGTGGAGGCCCTGCGCGAGGATATGACGGGGCGCGTGGAGGCGCTGGGCGAGCGCGGCGTCACGCCGTGCCTGGCCATCGTGCGGGTGGGTGAGCGGCCCGATGACGTGTCCTACGAGCGCACGGCCGTGCGCCGCGCCGAGGGGCTGGGGGTGGCGGTGCGTCGCTTCGAACTGCCGGCCGACGCCACGCAGGCGCAGCTCGAGGCCGTCATCGACGAGGTGAACGCCGACGCGTCCATTCACGGCTGCCTGCTGTTCCGCCCGCTGCCGTCGCAGATGGACGAGCGTGCCGTGTGCGACCGGCTCGATGCCGCCAAGGACGTCGACGGCATCTCGTCGGCGTCGCTCGCGGGCGTGTTCGCCGACACGGGCGAGGGCTTTCCGCCGGCCACGGCGCAGGCCTGCCTGGAGATGCTCGACTTCCATGGCGTTCCGGTGGCGGGACGGCATGCGGTGGTGGTGGGGCGCAGCCTGGTGATCGGGCGGCCGGTGGCGATGATGCTGCTGGCGCGCGACGCCACGGTGACGCTGTGCCACTCGCGCACCGCGGCCCTGGCCGAGCACGTGCGCGCGGCGGACATCGTGGTGTGCGCGACGGGGCGCGCCCGCTCCTTCGGGCCGGAGTGCTTCCGCGCCGGGCAGGTGGTGCTCGACGTGGGCATCAACTTCGACGAGGAAGGCGCGCTCTGCGGGGATGTGGACTTCGCCGCGGTGGAGCCCGTGCTCGGTGATGACGGCGCCATCACCCCCGTCCCCGGCGGGCTCGGCAGCGTCACCACCAGCACGACGATGGCCCACGTCGTGGCTGCCGCCGAGGCGGCCGCGCGCTAGGCGGCGAGCCGATCGGAAGGCGAGGGGATCATGCACGACCTGAACAAGACCATGTTCTACAAGACCTCGTTCGACGTCCGCTCGGTGGACGAGGCGGGGGATGCGCTCTGGGACCTCATCTGCAGCCTCAAGCGGTGGGCGACCCGCAAGTACTCGGGGCTGCCGAGGGAGGCGGCCTTCTGGAGCGCCTTCAAGAAGACCCACCGGGAGGAAAGCGGCGGCGTCCGCTTCCGTTCCGAGCTGTGCCTTGAGGACGAGGGGGCGAGCCACTGGGCGCTTGAGATCGAGGAGGTCTGCGAGGAGCCAGGCATGGCCCCGCGTTCTTGGACGACCGAGGTGTCGTTCGCCTGGGAGGAGAAGCGGGCGGGGCGCGTCGCCATCGCGCTTTCGTATGGCGACCGGCCGGGCTTCCTCGGGCCTTGCCAGCCGCAGCCCAGCTGCTCGACTCCCGGTTTCATCCGGACGATCCTCGGCAACGAGCGCCTGTCGTGCACGGCGTCGGGCAGGCCGGTCTCCCTGGAGCCCGTCGAGCTGCGCGTCGGCGAGTTCAGATCGTTCTGGGAGCTTGTTGCCGACGGGCGGCGCGAGGTGCCCGTCGTCTACGTGAGCCCAGGGCTCGAAGAGGGTCGCGAGGCGGCGTTCCTCGCCGTCGACCCGGGGCTTGTCGCCGAGTCCCTCGGCCCGTCCGCCTTCGTGTTCTACGCCCGCGACGAGGCGTTCTCCCAGGAGATGCGCGAGTGCATTCCGGATCTCGCGTTCCGGTGCGACGGCGGGGCGGTGCGCGTCTACGCTGCCCGGCCGAGGATGGAGGACAGCCGCGACCAGGGGCGCCACCGCTTCTTTCTCCCGCGCGCCATCGAGGAGATGGGCGAGGCGGCGTTCGTCGGCATGCTTCGGCGGGCCCTCGCCCAGGACGTGCACTTCTACGAGGACATGATGCGGACGGATGCGGTGAGGCGCAGGAGGGATCGCCTCATCTTCGAGAAGCAGGTGAAGAACCGGTCGCTGTCGGACGCCTTCGAGCTCATCGAGAAGGCGGAGGGCGACCGCGTCACGGCCGAGGCGCTCATGGAGGATCTCAGCCACGAGAAGGAGCAGCTCGAGAGGAAGTGCGACGACCTCAGGGCCGACCTGTACCTGGCCAACGCGAAGGCCGAGGCGCTCGCGAGCCAGATGGGCCGGTCGTCTTGCAGCGCGCCGGGAGTCGGCGGGCTGGCTCGCTGGCCGCTCTCCTATGCCGAGGTGGCCGCGCTGTTCCGCGAGCACCATGGCGAGCGCATCGACTTCACCGAGCGGGCGTATCGGTCGCTCGACGAGTGCGTCACCGAGGTCGACCTCGTCTGGAACGCCTTGCACGACCTCTGCGAGATCGCGCACCCCCTCTACGCCTCCGGGGAGTCGGGGGATGTTGCCGGGGAGTTCAGCTCCCGGTCGGGCTTCACGCTGAAGCGCGGGGTGGGGATGATGACGCGGAAGGACGGCAAGCTCATGGAGCAGTACGTGGACGTCTACCAGGGGCGCGAGATCAAGGTGGAGACCCATCTTGCGAAGGGAAACGACGACTCGAGCGGCCGCAGCCTGCGCCTCTACTTCGGCTACGATCGGGAAAGCGGGCGGATCGTCGTGTCGTCTGTCGGGAAGCACCTGGACAGCCATATCACGAAGTCGATGAGGTAGGCGAGCGTCGCGGGCCGTCTCGGCCGCGGCGGCCCGGCGGCTTTCGCGGGGGCGGCCGGGCGCGGAAAAGCGGAGAGTCGGTGGGGTTTCGGGCGCCGGGCGCCGGTTGGCGTACCATGATCCCATGGCTAACGGACTTACCTACCTGCGCAACACCACCACGCCCGAGGCGACCAAGCAGCTCGCCTCCACGCTGGCCCCCTACCTGCGGGCGGGGGACGTGGTGGTGCTCAACGGCGACCTGGGCGCCGGCAAGACCCAGTTCGTGCAGGGGGTGGCGGCGGCCCTCGGCGTGCGCGCCGCGGTGACGAGCCCCACCTTCAACATCCTGCTCGAGTACCACGAGGGCACGCTCCCGCTCTACCACTTCGACCTGTACCGCCTGGACGAGTCGTCCCAGCTGGAGGACATCGACTACTTCGGCGTCATCGACGGGGATGGCGTGTCGTTCGTGGAATGGGCCGAGAAGTTCCCGGACGATCTGCCCTACGACTACCTGGAGATCACCATCACCGCCGATGCGCGCGGGACGCGCCGCGTCGTCGTGCACTCCTACGGCTCGCGCTCGCGCCAGCTGCTGTGCGTGTGGGCCAACGACTCGAAGGCGCGGCTGGGCAAGACCCAGCTCTGATGCCTGCGCGCGGCACTCGCCTTCGCCGCGCCTCCCACGCCGCGCACGCCCATGAGGTAGAATGCGGAAAGCTCTCAACGCAGATCAGGAAGGGAAAACGCCCTATGGAACCCATCGCGCCGCCGCTGGTGCTCGCCTTCGACACGGCCAACGAGGTCATCGCCATCGGGCTGGGGCGGCTTGACGCGGCGACGCGTTCCGTCATCCCCGTGGCCACCGCCGAGGCCGAGGCGCGTCGGGCGTCCAACACCCAGCTCGTTCCCCGCGTCGACGCGCTGCTGGCCGAGGCCGGCGTCGCGCGCGGGCAGCTGGCGTGCGTGGGCGTGGGGCGCGGGCCGGGGTCGTTCACCGGCGTGCGCATCGCCCTGGCGGCGGCCAAGGGCATCGCGAGCGCGCTCGGCATCGGGCTGGTGGGCGTGTCCACGCTCGACGCCGTGGCCTGGGGCGCCTGGGCTGCGGGCGCGCGCGGCGAGGCGCTTGTGGCAGCCGACGCCATGCGCAAGGAGGTCTATCCGGTGCGCTATGCGCTAACCGCGGACGGCCCGGTGCGGCAGGGCGCCGACCGCGTGCTCAAGGCGGAGGAGGCGGCTGCGGAGGCCGTGGCCGAGGGAGGCTTGCTCGTGGCCGGCGACGCCCTGCGCAAGTACGCCGCGCTGTTCGAGCCGGCCGGCACGCTTTTGCCCGAGAACGTGTGGACGCCCACGGGCGCGGGGCTCCTGCGCGCGCTCGAGGCCGCCTGGCGGGCGGGGGAGTGCGACCCCCTGGACGCGACGCGCCATCAGCCGGCCTGCGTGCTGCCGGTGTACACGCGCCTCTCGGACGCGGAGGAGGCCGAGCGCGCCCGCCTGGCGAAGGACGATCCGACGCTTGCCGGCGCCCGCGGCAGCCGGCATGTCACCATGAACGACACGGCGGTGGCCAACGCCCGGGC
>CANSQW010000088.1 GCA_947649215.1 uncultured bacterium
AGCCCCGGCCGCCCGCGGCGTGTCCTCGGTGCGCCTCGGCGATGCCGACCGCGCCGACCGCCAGCAGCGCATGCAGCAGGCGGCCCGCCGCTCGTTTCGGCGCGTGGCCGTCGCCGTGGGCGTCATCGTCGCGCTCATCGTGGGCGCCGGCGCGCTCTACCTGTCGCCGGCGTTCACCATCGAGAAGGTGGATGTCGTCGGCGCCGAGCACCTGACCAGCCAGGACATGGCCGCCCTCGCCTCCATCCCGCAGGGCACCACCCTGCTCACCGTCGACCCCGGCGCCATCGAGCGATCCATCGACCGCGACGCCTGGGTGAAGGACGTGACGGTCAACCGCGTCTTTCCCTCCACGCTCCAGATCATCGTCACCGAGCGCGAGATAGCCGCGGTGGTGGAGGTGGCCGCTGATGACGCCGCCACCATCCAGCCCTGGGCCATCGCCTCGGACGGCATGTGGCTCATGCCCATCCCCGACCGCGACTCGGAGCTGGGCCAGGCCATCGCCCCGCAGATCTACGAGGACGCCGACGCCGTGCTCCACATCAGCGGCGTGCCCTACGGCCTCGTGCCCGAGATCGGCTCCTACTGCACCGACGTCAACGTGAACAACGCGCTCGCCATCGTCGACGGCATGACCACCGATCTTGCCGACAAGGTGAAAAAGGTATCGGCCACCGACGCCGAGTCCACCACGCTCACGCTCGACAACGGCATCGAGATCGCCTTCGGCACGGCCGACAACATCCGCGAGAAGGAGCGCATCTGCCTCAAGATCATGGAGGAGAACCCGGGCAAGGTGGCCTACATCAACGTCCGCGTCGTCGACCGGCCCACCTGGCGTGCGGTCTAGGCGGCTCCCGCAAACTGTCGATTTATTGTCCAATCAGGCCCTTTGCGGTTGCTTTTCGTTGCATTCCGTGGGTCATCGTGTACAATTACTCCGCGTATATCGCGCGCTCGCGCGCGTTAATTTCGTAAACGCAGCAGAGAAAACGCAGCAGGTGCGGAGGAACAAATGCCAAACATCATAGGCTCGGATCACTTGGCGGTCATCAAGGTCGTCGGCGTCGGCGGCGGCGGCACGAATGCCGTGAACCGCATGGTCGAGGCGGGCGTCAAGGGCGTCGAATTCATCGCGGTCAACACCGACCGCCAGGCGCTTCTCATCTCGGATGCCGATAAGACCATCCACATCGGCGAGGAGCTCACCCGCGGCCTGGGCGCCGGCGCCAACCCCGAGGTGGGTTGCCAGGCGGCCGAGGAGAGCCGCAACGAGATCCGCGAGGCCCTGGCCGAGGCCGACATGGTCTTCGTCACGGCCGGCGAGGGCGGCGGCACCGGCACCGGCGCGGCCCCCATCATCGCCGAGATCGCCCGCGAGGAGATCGGCGCGCTGACGGTGGGCATCGTCACCAAGCCGTTCACCTTCGAGGGTCGCCTGCGCCGCAACCAGGCCGAGCAGGGCATCGACCTGCTCTCCCAGAAGGTCGACACCCTCATCATCATCCCCAACGACCGCCTGCTCGAGATCGTCGACAAGAAGACCTCCATGCTCGACGCCTTCCGCATCGCCGATGACACCCTGCGCCAGGGCATCCAGGGCGTGACGGACCTCATCACCATCCCCGGCCTCATCAACCTGGACTTCGCCGACATCCGCACCGTCATGAAGGACGCCGGCACGGCCATGATGGGCATCGGCCTGTCCACGGGCGAGAACCGCGCCCTCGACGCCGCCCAGCAGGCCACCAACTCCAGCCTGCTCGAGGCGTCCATCCAGGGCGCGTCCCGCGTGTTGTTCTCCATCGCCGGCGGCCCGGACCTCACCCTCACCGAGGTCTCCGAGGCGGCCCGCACCGTGGAGGCCTGCGCTGATGAGAACGCCAACATCATCTACGGCCAGATCATCGACGAGGACATGAAGGACGCCGTCCGCATCACCGTCATCGCCACGGGCTTCAAGATGAACGCCGCCCAGTCCTCCATGGACTTCGCGCCGCTGAAGAAGGACCTGTTCGCCTCCACCGAGGCGCCGGCCCCGCAGCCCACGCCTCAGCCGGTGACGTTCTCCACGTCGTCGAGCAACGGCCGCTTCGCGGACGAGGACTACATCCCCGACTTCCTGAAGCGCCAGCGCTAGGAGCCTCGCCTGTGATGGCGGAGCTTCCCCTGCCGAGCCTCGCCCTGCGCGAGCTCGGCGGCATCCCCCTGCTTACCGATGACGCGCTCGCCCGCACCGCGGGCGTGCGCGTCGCCTTTACGGGTCGCGCCGGCGGCGTGAGCGCAGGCGCGTACGCCGCCCTCAACCTCGGCTCGCACGTGGGCGACGACCTCGCTGCCGTCGAGGAGAACCGCCGCGTCCTGCTGGCGGCCCTCGGCCTGGAGGGCGCGTCGCTCGTCGTTCCCAGCCAGGTGCACGGGATCGACCTCGTCTCGGTCGCCTCCCTTGACGCCGCCGCGCTCGACCGGGCGCGCGCGAAGGCGGCAGAGGGCGCAGACGGCCTGGTCGTGGCCGTGCCGGACGTGGCGGCCCTGCTCTGCTTCGCCGACTGCGCGCCGGTTGTCCTCGTGGCGCCTGACGGCCGCTTCGCCGTGGTCCACGCTGGCTGGCGCGGCTGCGTTGCGGGCATCGCCTCGAAGGCGGCCCGCGCCCTCTCGGCCGACGCCGGCGTCCCCGCCTCCTGTCTCAACGCCTATGTGGGGCCGCACATCGGCCCGTGCTGCTTCGAGGTGGGGGATGACGTGGCCGAGCGCTTCGCCGCCGCCTTCGGGGCCGGCTGCGTCGCCGATGACGGCGCGCACGTGTCGCTCGCCCGCGCCCTTTCGGCCGATCTCGCCGCGGCCGGCGTCGATCCCGCCCGCGTCTGCGAGGCCGGCGTCTGCACGCGATGCCATCCTGACGAGTACTTCTCCTACCGGGCCACCGATGGCGTCTGCGGACGCCATGGCGCGCTGGCCTGCCGATTGGAAAGGTGATTCCCTTGAGCGTGAGAAGCCGGTATCGCCGCGTCGTCGCCGAGGTGGCCGCGGCCTGCGACGAGTGCGGGCGCGACCCGTCTGAGGTGCGCGTCATCGCGGTGTCCAAGACCGTCGGCCCTGACGAGGTGGCCGAGGCGGTCGCGGGCGGCGCCTGCGACTTCGGCGAGAACCGCCCCGACCAGCTGGTGGAGAAGGCTGTCCTCTTCCCCCAGGCGCGCTGGCACTTCATCGGCAACATCCAGTCGCGGCGCATCCCCGACATCGTGGGCGCAGCCGCGCTCATCCACTCCCTCTACCAGCTGCGCCACGGCCAGAAGATCGACCAGGCCGCCGAGCGCCTCGGCAAGGTGCAGGACGTGCTCGTGGAGGTGAACGTCTCGGGGGAGGCGTCCAAGAGCGGCGTGGCGCCCGGGGAGGCCGGGGCGCTCGTGCGCGAGCTGGCGGCGCTGCCCCACGTGCGCGTGCGCGGCCTCATGACCATGGCGCCCAAGGGCGACCCGGCCGCCGACCGGGCCAGCTTCGAGGGACTGGCGGCGCTGGCGGACGAGATACGATCTACGCTGGCGCCCGCAGATGCCGCCGCCTTCGATGAACTTTCTATGGGCATGAGCGAGGATTGGCGCGAGGCCGTTTCGGCGGGGGCTACCATGGTGAGGATAGGCCGCGCCGTCTTCAGCGAGGAATTCGAGTAGCGGGCCGGCCCGAACCGGGCCGAGAAGCCGGCAGGGAGCGCGCTGCGCCCCCGATTTAGGGACCTTGAGCGCCCGCCCCGCAGGGGAGGGCCGAAAACCAGGAGGCCACCAAGATGGATCTGTCAGACGGAAAGCGCATGTTCGGCGACATCAAGTCGAAGCTCGGCTTCAAGGGCAAGGCTGACGCCGGCGCCTACGACGAGTACTATGACGACAACTACGACGACTACGGCGACGGCTACGACGACTACGCCGATGACGGCTACGGCTCCTCCTATGACGGAGGCGGCTCCTCGTCGCGCTACGACTCCTACGGCGGGTCGGTGACCACCCGCCGCTCCTCGTCGCGCTCCACGTCCTCGAGCCTGCCGCGCCTCGTCTCCATCGACGATGTGCGGGCCAACACCCAGGTGCCCTCGAGCCTCAGCCGCGACCCGCTGCCGGCGCGCCACGTGACGCGCGCCTCTCAGGCCGGCTCGTCGTATCGCTCCACGCGCACGATGGTCGACTCGTCGCTGCCCCCGGAGATGACCCCGGAGGGCACTGCCGCCACGGCCGCGGCCGCCTCGCGCCGCCATTCGGACGGCCTCGAGTCGCTCTTCACCCCCACCACCGAGGAGCCGGCGCGCACCGCCGTCGACGGCGCGCACGCGCGTCCCGCGGCGACGGCGGGGTCCTCGTCGCGCACCTCCTACGACCCCTACGACGCCCTGTCCGGCTCTGCCGGCTCGAGCTACAGCGCCAAGCGCTCCGTGGTGGTGCTGCGCCCGACCGACTACGGCGAGGCCGAGCAGGTGGCCCGCGCCCTCAAGGCCGGCGACGTGGCGGTGCTCTGCCTGGGCGCCACCCCTGACGCCCTGGCCAAGCGCATTCTCGACTTCTCCTTCGGCGTGGCCGCCGCGCTCGACGCCAACGTGGAGTGCGTGGCCGACAAGACCTTCGCCGTCACCCGCTTCAAGGAGCTCTCCGACTCCGAGCGCGTGGGGCTGCACGCCCAGGGGGTGCTCTAAGGTGGCCGCCCGCGCTGCGGCGCCGGCCGCGCGGAGGGGAGGTGAGCGCCCGTGCTGACCTACCTGATCGTGCGTCTCGTCGACGCCTACTCCCTGATCATCTTCGTCTACGTGATGATGTCGTGGCTGCCCGTCAGCCGGGGCGTCCTCGCCGACATCTACCAGGTGCTCGGAAAGGTCTGCGACCCCTACCTTAACCTGTTCAGAAAGATCATTCCGCCGATTGGAGGAATGGTGGACGTGACCCCCATCGTCGCGTTGCTTGTATTACAATTCGGAGTACGTTTGCTGGTGTTTCTGATCTAGTGTGAAACAATTGAACGAACCAGGCGCGTTGTCCGGCGGAGGGCCGGCCGGCCGCCCCTAAGAAGGACGTGCGAAGGGAACGACCATGGCAATTACCGCTGATGACATCCATAACCAGAGCTTCTCCATCGATCGGAAGGGCTACGATGTCGACGAGGTCGACGTCTTCCTGGAGCATGTGGCCGACGAGATCGATGATCTGAACGATCAGATCGCGCACCTCGAGCGCGCGCTCAACGACGCGAAGTTCGAGGGCTTCGACGCCCCGGCTGCCGCCACGGCCATCATCGCGACAGAGGAGGTGCAGCCCTCCCCGCAGATCGCGGAGCTCGAGGCCGCCCTCATCACCAAGGATGCGCGCATCGCCGAGCTCGAGCGTCAGCTCGAGGACAAGCGTGCCGACGACAACGCCATCGCCCAGGCCCTCATCATCGCCCAGCGCTCGGCCGACGAGATTCTCGTCAAGGCCAACGCCCAGGCCACTGAGACCATCCAGGACGCCCGCGACGAGGCCCAGCGCATCGTCGACCGCGCCAACGATGACCGCCAGGATGTGATCGACGCCATCCGCAAGCTCCAGGACGACCGAGAGGACGCCCGCGAGGAGTACTCCGACCTGCTCCGCGACATCATCGCCGACGCCTCCCGCAAGCTCGCGAGCATCGGCGGGGACCTGGCTGCCGTTCCCGCGACGGCCTCCCGTGCCGCCGCGCCCGTCGCGCAGCCTGAGGTGAGGCCCGCCGAGGTGACCTCCGAGTTCGAGATCGACGAGTTCGTCGCCTCGCCCATGGACTACACCACGCCCCAGGCCGCCGAGACCGTCGTGGCCGCCGCCACCCCCGTGGCGAGCGCCTACGAGAAGGATCTCTCCGGCTTCGGCGATGCCGACGACTCCTTCGAGTTCGAAGAGATCGACTAGCACGCGAAAGACGGCAAGCAGACAGGGGGCGCGTCGCGGGACGCGCCCCTTTTTTTATGCCCCCGCCGAGCCGGCGGGGCGCCGGGCGGGAAACCAGCCGTTTTTTAGCAAGAAATGACGGGGGTGCATT
>CANSQW010000089.1 GCA_947649215.1 uncultured bacterium
CATGACGTAGTTGGACTGGATGCCCGAGAGGATGGCCATGCCCATGCCCGGCAGGTTGAAGATGACCTCGATGATGACGGCGCCGCCGATCAGGTAGCCGATGCGCAGGCCGAGCACGGTCACCGGCGTGATGAGCGCGTTGCGCAGCACGTTGCGGGCCACCACGACGGCCTTGGGGATGCCGGCGCCGAGCGCGGTGCGGACGTAGTCCTTGTCCAGCTCCTCGACCATCGACGTGCGGACCACGCGGGTGAGCTGGCCGGTGACGGGCACCGCCAGCGAGAAGGCGGGCAGCGCCATGCGGGCGAACCAGCCGCTCGGGTCCACGAAGAAGTCCGGCAGCTTGCCGGAGGCCGGCAGCATGTGGAGCGTGGAGGAGAACAGCAGGATGAGCAGGACGGCCAGCCAGAACGACGGCGTGGCGATGCAGGCGATGGAGAAGATGCGGATCACCTGGTCGGGCCACTTGTCGCGATACAGCGCCGAGATGACGCCCAGGATGACGGCGAAGAACACCGCGATGATGAGTCCCAGGAAGGTCAGCTGCAGCGTGACGGGCAGGGCCTCGGCCACGCGCTGGGCCACCGAGGCGCTGTTGGCGCCGTAGCTGCCCAGGTCTCCCGTGACCAGGCCGGCCATGAAGCGGCCGTACTGGACGATGACCGGGTCGTTCAACCCGTGCTCCTCACGATAGGCTTGCGCCTGGGCCTCCGTGGCGTTCTCTCCCAAGACCGAGTAGGCCTGGTCGATGGGGGAAAGCGCCATGATGAAGAAGACGAGGATGGTGACTCCGATGATCATGACAGGCAGCCAGAGCAGGCGATTGCCTATCAATCGCAAGAGATTGTTCACCGCACCCCCCTTTCCCGCGTGGGCCGACGAGGCGGCCCTCTGATACGTTCCTCCGTGCGAAACAGGAACGCGCCGCCCCCCTTTTCCCTAAGGGCAAACGCGTGCACAGACTGGCCTTATTGTAAACCGAATCCCTGCGGCAAAGGGGAGAAATAGCGTGGTAAATGGCGTAGTTCGCCACGGTTTCCTCGCCAGGTCCGCGCCCACGAAAAAGGGCGCCGGAAAACCGGCGCCCTTCGTGTCCGCGAAGCGCGAATGCTGCGTCGTGGCAGCTTAGGCGAGCGGGGTGGTGCCCAGGAAGACCAGGCCCGTGGTGGAGATGGGGGCGAAGTCCTCGAGCTTCTCGGCCTGGAAGCCCGTGGAGGTCTCGCGGTGGAACAGCGGGTAGATCGGAATGTTGTCGGCGATGAGGTCGAAGCACTGGTTCCAGATCTCCTGCTGCTTGGCGGCGTCGGCCTCCTCGCGGGCCTGCTGCAGCAGCTCCTGGAGCTGGGTCCACTCCGGGGTGCCCTTCCAGCAGGAGCGGCCCTCGGTCCAGATGTTGTCGCCGTACCACCAGGTCATGAGCAGGTCGGGGTCGTTGCCGAAGCAGGACGGGTCGCCCGGGGTCAGCATGACGTCGTAGGGCAGGATGGACTCGGAGGGAGCCAGCGCGGCCCAGTCGATCTTGGTCTCGTTGATGGTGGCGTTCACGCCGATGGCGCCGAGGTCCTCCTTGATCTGGGCAGCCAGGTCCTTGACCCAGTTGTTGTTGACCATGAGCTCGAAGGACAGGTCGGCGACGTTGGCCTCGGCCAGCAGGCTCTTCGCCTTCTCCGGGTCGTGGCTGTAGACGGTGGAGGCGCGGTGGTAGTTGGCGTAGGCCTCGGGCAGGAAGCTGGTGGCCGGGGCGGCATGGCCGTCCATCTGGTTGGCGATGAGCTTCTCGATGTCCAGGGCGTAGTAGATGGCCTGACGGACGCGCACGTCGTCGAAGGGGGCCTTCTTGGTGTTGAACATCAGGAAGGGCAGGGCGAAGCCGGGCACGTACTCGACGGTCGCGCCGGTGTTGGCGATCTGCTCGGCGTTGGCGTCCGGCACGGACTCGATGGCGAGCACGGCGCCGTCGGTGATGGCGGTGGTGCGGGCGGTGCCGTCGAGCAGCACGTTCCAGTCCATCTCGGCGCAGGTGGCCGGCATGGGGCCGTTGTACTGGTCGTTCGGCACGAACTTGATGGTGCCGCCGTCGTCGCCGTTGATGGTGTCGTACTTCCAGGGGCCCGAGCCGATGGGCTTGGTCTTCAGCTCGTCCTCGCTGAGGGCGGCGGGGAAGACCTTGACCACGGACAGGCGGCCCTTCAGCAGGGACTCGAAGGGGTACTTCAGGGTGAAGGTGACGGTCTTGTCGTCCTTGGCGGCGACGGCGTCGATGAAGGTGAGGAACGCGCCGTAGGTGGCGTCGGCCATGTTCTTCTCGAAGGCGTTCACCACGTCGGCGGCGGTGACGTCGGAGCCGTCGGAGAACTTGGCGCCGTCACGCAGGGACACCTCGTACTCGGTGTCGGACACCTTGACCGGCTCGCCGGCGGCAAGCGCGGTGTAGGTCTTGTAGTTGTGCAGGTCGAGGTCGTAGAGGCCCTCGAACACGTGCCAGGTGGCAGCCAGCATCAGCGCGGAGCTGTTGCCGATGGGGTTGCAGTTCGTGGAAGTGTAGGCAACGGCTGCGGTGATGGAGTCGGCGACCGTCTTCTCGGCGGGAGCGTCCTTCTTCGGCTCCTCCTTCTTCTGGTCGCCGCCGCAGCCGCTCAGGGTGAGCGCCGCGATGGCTCCGGTGGCCGCGGTGCCGGCGAGGAAGCCGCGGCGGGTCAAGCTGTGCTTTTCCATGTTTCCCTCCAACAGGTGGTCTGGCGGGGCGCCTGCCCCGCATGCGCGCGAACATTCATGTAAGTGAGTCGTGCTAGTGCGCATTGCGCCTATTATCGGTGAAAACCTGCCAGAAATAAAGAACTTAGGTGCCATTTACCGAATTGACGAAAGGTTCTCCAAAAGCGGGGAGCGGCGTGTTGTGTCCCTTTTACCGAATTCGGCTCGCCCCGCGCATGGCCTGCGGCGCGCTGACCGGCACGGCTGCTATCATCATCTGATATGTACCGCCCCTTACCTTCAAGGAGAGGAAGTATATGACGAGAGAACTCAAGTCGATGGACGGGAACAACGCCGCAGCGCATGTTTCCTACGCTTTCACGGAGGTGGCGGGCATCTACCCCATCACCCCCTCCAGCCCCATGGCCGACTTCGTCGACCAGTGGGCGGCGGCCGGACGCAAGAACATCTTCGGCACCGAGGTCCAGGTGTGCGAGATGCAGTCCGAGGCCGGCGCCGCCGGCGCGGTGCACGGGTCGCTCGCAGCTGGCGCGCTGACCACCACCTACACCGCCTCCCAGGGCCTGCTCCTCATGATCCCCAACATGTACAAGATCGCGGCCGAGCAGCTGCCGAGCGTCTTCCACGTGAGCGCCCGCACCGTCTCCACCCACGCGCTCAACATCTTCGGCGACCACTCCGACGTCATGGCCTGCCGCCAGACCGGCTTCGCCATGCTCGCCGAGGGCAACGTCCAGGAGGTCATGGACCTCTCTGCCGTGGCCCACTTGGCCGCCATCAAGGGCCGCGTGCCGTTCCTCAACTTCTTCGACGGCTTCCGCACGTCCCACGAGGTGCAGAAGATCCAGGTGTGGGACTACGAGGATCTGGCCGAGCTGTGCGACATGGACGCGGTGAATGCCTTCCGCGAGCACTCCCTGAACCCGGAGCGCCCGGCCATGCGCGGCTCCCATGAGAACGGCGACATCTTCTTCCAGCACCGCGAGGCCTGCAACGGCACCTATGACGCCCTGCCCGCCGTGGTGGAGGAGTACATGCACGCCGTGAACGAGAAGATCGGCACGGACTACGAGCTGTTCAACTACTACGGCGCGCCCGACGCCGATCGCGTGATCGTGGCCATGGGCTCGTTCTGCGACGTGGTGGAGGAGGTCGTGGACTACCTCAGCGCCCAGGGCGAGAAGGTGGGCCTCGTGAAGGTGCGCCTGTACCGCCCCTTCGTCACCGACAAGTTCGTGGCCGCGCTGCCCAAGACGGCGAAGAAGCTGGCCGTCATGGATCGCACCAAGGAGCCGGGCTCCATCGGCGAGCCGCTCTACCAGGACGTCATCACCGCGCTCGCCGAGGAGGGCGTGACCGGCCTCACCGTCACGGGCGGCCGCTACGGCCTGGGCTCGAAGGACACCCCGCCGTCCTCGGTGTTCGCCGTGTACGAGGAGCTCAAGAAGGACGCGCCGCGCCGCGAGTTCACCATCGGCATCGTCGACGACGTGACGGGGCTCTCGCTGCCCGAGGTGCCCGCCCCCAACACCGCCGCCCCCGGCACCATCGAGTGCAAGTTCTGGGGCCTCGGCGGCGACGGCACCGTGGGCGCGAACAAGAACTCCATCAAGATCATCGGCGACCACACCGACAAGTACGTCCAGGCCTACTTCCAGTACGACTCCAAGAAGACCGGCGGCGTGACCATCTCGCACCTGCGCTTCGGCGACAGCCCCATCCGCAGCCCCTACTACGTGAACAAGGCCGACTTCGTGGCCTGCCACAACCCCTCCTACATCATCAAGGGCTTCCGCATGGTCCAGGACGTCAAGCCCGGCGGCATCTTCCTGGTCAACTGCCAGTGGACCGCCGATGAGCTGGCGGGCCACCTGGACGCGGCCACCAAGCGCTACATCGCCGAGAACGGCATCCGCCTCTACATCATCAACGCCATCGACCTGGCTGCCGAGATCGGCATGGGCAAGCGCACCAACACCATCCTGCAGTCGGCCTTCTTCGCGCTGGCCGGCGTCATGGGCCAGGACGAGGCCATCCAGTACATGAAGGACGCGGCCACCAAGTCCTACCTGAAGAAGGGCCAGGACGTGGTGGACATGAACCACCGCGCCATCGAGGCGGGCGCCTCGGCGGCTGTGGCCGTGGAGGTGCCGGCCGACTGGGCCGACGCGGTCGACCCGGTCATCGCGCCCGAGCTGGCCGGCGCGCCGGGGCTCGTGCGCATGGTGTCCGACATCATGGAGCCCGTGGCCCGCATGGAGGGCGACTCCCTGCCCGTGTCGGTGTTCATGGAGCACGCCGACGGCCAGTTCCCGCTGGGCGCCTCGGCCTACGAGAAGCGCGGCGTCGCGGTGAACGTGCCCACGTGGACGCCCGACACCTGCATCCAGTGCAACCAGTGCGCCTTCGTGTGCCCCCATGCCTGCATCCGCCCGTTCGCCCTGGATGAGGCCGAGGCGGCCGCCGCGCCCGAGGCCGCCAAGCTGGTGGACGCCAAGGGCAAGGCCGCGGCTGGGCTCAAGTACACGCTCGCCATCTCGCCGCTCGACTGCATGGGCTGCACGCTCTGCGCGGGCGTGTGCCCCACGAGCTCGCTTTCCATGGTGCCCGCCGAGGACGAGCTCGGCCAGCAGGCCGTGTTCGACTACTGCGTGTCCGAGGTGTCGGTCAAGGAGCAGCTCACGGGCACGTCGGTGAAGGCGAGCCAGTTCCGCGAGCCGCTGCTCGAGTTCTCCGGCTCGTGCGCCGGCTGCGCCGAGACCTCCTACGCGCGCCTGGTCACCCAGCTGTTCGGCGACCGCATGTTCATCGCCAACGCCACGGGCTGCAGTTCCATCTGGGGCGGCCCGGCGGCCACGTCTCCCTACGCCGTCAACAAGGACGGCCACGGGCCTGCCTGGTCTAACTCGCTGTTCGAGGACAACGCCGAGCACGGCCTGGGCATGCTGCTCGGCTACGAGGCCGTTCAGGAGAAGGTGCTCGCCGACACCGAGGCCCTGCTGGCCGCCGGCGCCGATGAGGCGCTCGTCGCGGCCGCGACGGCCTGGAAGGACGCGCGCCTGGAGGCCGAGGCGTCGAAGGAGGCCGCAGCCGCCTATATCGCCGAGCTCGAGCGCGTGGCCGCTGCCGGCGGCGAGGCCGCGGCCCTGGCCGAGGCGGTGCTCGAGAACCGCACGTACCTGACGAAGAAGTCCGTCTGGATCTTCGGCGGCGACGGCTGGGCCTACGACATCGGCTACG
>CANSQW010000090.1 GCA_947649215.1 uncultured bacterium
GGTGCTCGGTGAGGTTGCGGATGCGCTCGGAGAGGATGGCCACCTGAACCTCGGCGCTGCCGGAGTCGCCGTCGCCCTTGCCGAACTCCTTGATGAGCTCTGCGGTCTTCTCCTTGGAGATGCTGTTCTTGCTCGCCATTTGCTTCCACCTTTCCTGATGGGTTGGGGGCGCTCCCGCGCCCAGGACGGCCTGGCGGCCGCCGGTTTCCTTCGCGTTGCGTTCTGGGCGGGCAAGCGGGTGGCGCATGCGAGCCAAGAGCGAACGGGTTGTGGACACACAACTTGTCCAGTATAGGGCCGGGCCTGGGGCGGGGCAAGGAAAACTTGCCAGGGCGCAGCCGTCCGCACCGTTTGCGCACAACTGGCCGGCGCGGGCACGGGGCGCGGGCCCTCCCCTACTCAGCATCGCCGAACAGCCCGCAGGTGAACAGGAAGTCGAGTGACTTAGGCGCGCCGCCCACGTGCGCGCGGATGAGTCCCTGGGCCAGACGCAGCACGGCGAAGGCCGAGCCCGGGTCGGCCGGCGCCTCCAAGATGGCCGCGTAGGTGGATCCCATGAGGAAGCGCGCCCAGCCCACGGCGGCTGCGGGCACGGGCACCGACTCGGCCTGGCCGCGGCAGCCGGCGCACACCACCCCGCCCTCGGAGAACGAGAAGGGAACCTGCGGGGCCACCGCCGTGGCATCCCCGCCGCAGACGACGCACTGCGAAAGCGAGGGACGCAGGCCCGCCAACCCGAGGGTCTTGAGCAGCAGCGCCGCCGCCACGCCGGGCGCCTGGGCAGGCGCGGCCGCGTCGAGGGCCGCGAGCCCCGCGGCCATGGCTTCGAAGAGACGCGGCTGCTCGAGGCCCGGCTGGGATACCTTGCACAGAAGCTCGGCCGCAGGCGCCGCGCAGCTGGCCAGCTCCACCGACGAGCGCAGGCGGACGTTGGGGCGCACGAGGCGCGCCTCCTTCACCACGTCGAGGCTGCGGCCCACCGAGCAGAGCAGATCGGCCTCAGCGTAGAGCTCCAAGCGCGAGGCGAAGGTGCTCGACGGCTTGCGCGCGCCCTTCGCCACGGCACGGCGCTGCGTGCCGTCGTCGGCGAGCAGCGTGACGATGAGGTCGGTCTCGGCCAGCTTGGTCTTGCGCAGGACGATCCCGCGCACGCTGTAGGTTGGCTGGGCCACGCGTCAGACGCGCTTGATGGCGGGATCGGACGACTTCACGTTGCCCTCCGCATCCCAGGTGATGGTGCCGGTGAGCGTCTGCCAACCGGCCGCGTCGTTGCGCACGACGATGCCGAAGACCGACGCGTACTCGATGCCGCTGACGGAGTAGCGCACCGTGTCGTCGCCCACGTACTCGACCGAGAGCTTCGCAGGGTCGATCTCGTAGTTCTTCCCGCCGATGGAGAAGTGCTTCGACGACTGGAAGTACGTCTGCGCGTAGGCGAGGCACTCGGCCTTGCGCGACTTGGCCACGTTGAGCACCACCGTGGAGCCGGAGTCGAGCTGGGAGCCGGCGGCCGGCTCGGTGGAGACGGCGGTGCCCTCCGGCACCTCCTCCGTATAGGTGGTGCGCACCTCCACGCCGTAGCCCTCGGCTTCGAGCGCGGCCTCGGCGTCGGCGCGGGAGAGGCCGTCCACGTCCGGCACGGTGAACGGCACGGCCACCTGCACGGTCACAGGGGTGGCGGCCTTCACCTTGGTGCCGGCCTCGGGCGTAACGCCGATCACCGTGCCCTCGGGGTCGTTGGACTTGACCTCCTCGTAGGTGACGGCGGTCAGGCCCTCCTCGGCGAAGGCGGCCTCGGCATCGGCGCGGGGCAGCCCCAGCACCGCAGGCACCATGCGGGCGACCGACACGTGGATGACCACCTCGGTGCCCTCCTCGGCACGCCGGCCGGCATCGGGGTCGGTGAGCAGCACGATGCCCTCCACGTCATCGCTTCGCACCGGGAGCGCTCGCACGGAGAAGCCCTTGTCCGTCAGGACGTAGGTAGCGTCCGCCTGGCTCTTGCCCACCACGTCGGGGACGACCTTGCCGCCCCACAGCTGGAGGTACCAGGTGATGCCCGCAGCCGCAACCGCGGCGACGACCAGGCACGCGACGACGATGAGCGGGGTCTTGCTGCGCGCGGGGCGCGGGCCGTCGGCGGCGCCGCGGCGCTGCTCGCGCGCGATCTGGCGGTCGAGCTTTCTCTGGGCGCGGGCCTGGCGGCGCGCCTCCTTGGGATCCATCTCGGCGCTGAAGCGCTTGGCCGCGGCAGCCGGGCCGTCGCCCACGGCGGGCAGTTCCATCGTGTCGCCCGCGCGCGAGGCGTAGCTCGGCGGCACGTAGCTGGAGTCCACCAAACGCTCGAGGCCGGTGAGATCGGCGGTGCGGGCCGCGCCCGCCGCGCCGGCGGCCACCACGCCGTCGGGGAACATCTCGTGAACCACCTCGGCCAGCGAGTCGCGGCCGTCCTGTCCCTCGCGGGGGGCGTAGAGTGCCTCGTCGAAGGCGCCGAAGTCGTCATCGGGGGTGCCGGCTGCCGGCGTCGGGACGCCGTCGAGCAGGGCGGTCTCGGCCGCCTCGGAGGCGAGAGCCGCAGCAGCCGGCTCAGCCGGGGCCTCCGCAGCGGGCGCAGAGCCAGCCACGGGCAGCTCCTCGACGAACTCGAACTCGAAGTCGGCCTCATCAGCCGTGGCGCGTGCGGCAGCCGCGCGGGGTGCGGCGTCGGCAGCCCCCTCGTCCTGCGGCGCCTCCGCCGCACCACGGCGGCGCTCCCCGTAACGCGGCAGGTCCTCCGCGTCGGCAGCGCGACGGGCGTTGTCGGCGATGAGGCGCGCGAACACCTCAGCGTCGGCCGAGACCTCCGCCGGCTCCTCGCGCAGGGCGCGCACCTCGTCAAGCGAGGCGCCGATCACCGAGGCGGGGCTCTCGGGAGCGACCGCGGCACGGGAGCCCTCCGCCCCCGCCCTGCCCGCAGCGCCCTCGGGGCGTGCAGCGTCCGCCTCGGGTGCCTTGGCCCCATGGCCGGCGTGAAGCGGGTAGCCGCACTCGATGCAGAACTTGGCGCTGTCTTTGTTGGTGCTCTGGCAGTTGGGGCATCTCATGGTCGCGAAGGCTCCTTGCTACGATTTGCCCGCCATTGTACCGAAAAGCACGCCGTCCCAGGTCGCACGCGCGTAACGGAACGCCTGATTGGCCGCGAATTCACCAGAATTCTACGCCAGGGAGGGCGCCTCGACGCCCACGCGGCCCAAGGAGGCCCGCCAGCCGGACGGCAGCGAAGCCGATTTTCTGCGAGAAATGCCGGCTTTGCATGGAGCGTGCGTCCGCGCGGACGTTCTGCCGCCGGCGCGCGACGCGTTTGCCCAGATCGCTGCGAGCGCCGCGTCTTTTACGGCGGGGGATACCCCCGTTTCTAGGCCCGAGAGCATGCAAACCCGGCTTTTCTCGCAGAAAACCGGCTTGTTTTTCGCCCGAGATCCGGCGAGCGCGCCTAAGCCCCCTCGCCGTAGCCGAATCGGCGGATCTGGCTCGCGTCGCGGCGCCAGTTCTTCTTCACCTTCACCGACAGGTCGAGGAACACCCGGCAGCCGAGCAGCTGCTCGAGGTCGGCGCGCGCCTCCGTCCCGATGCGCTTGATGGCCGCGCCGCGCTTGCCGATGATGATGCCCTTCTGGCTGTCGCGCTCCACGTAGATGACGGCGAAGATGCGGTAGAGATCCTTCTTGCGGTCGTACTCCATCTCGTTGAGGGCCACGCCGATGGCGTGGGGCACCTCGTCGTGGAAGGTGCGCAGGATCTTCTCGCGGATGAACTCGGCCACCACCACCTCGATGGGCTGATCGGTCTCCATGTCGGGCGGGAACCACGCGGGGCCTTCGGGCAAAAGGTAGACCACCTCCTCGACGAAGGCCTCCACGTTGTGGCCCGTCTCGGACGAGAGCGCCACCATGGCGTCCCACGCGGCCAGGCCCTCGGCAGCCTCGCGCTGGGCGGCGATCTGCTCGGGCGTGGCCAGGTCCGTCTTCGACAGCACGCAGATCTTGTGCGCGCGCGAGCCGCGCAGCTGGGCGGCCACCCACTCGTCGCCGCGGCCGATGGGCTTGGACGCGTCGATGAGCATGGCCACCACGTCCACGTCCTCGAGGGCCTTGAGCGCGCTCGTGTTGAGCTCCTCGCCCAGGGCGTCGTGGGGCTTGTGCAGGCCGGGCGTGTCCACGATGATCATCTGGAAGCCCTCGCGCGTGAGCACGGCGCGGAAGCGGTGGCGCGTGGTCTGCGCCGTGTTCGACGTGATGGCGATCTTCTTGCCCATGATGGCGTTGAGCAGGGTGGACTTGCCCGCGTTGGGGCGTCCCACCAGGGTGACGAAGCCGGACTTGAAGCCGTCGGCGCCGAACAGGTTGTCGTTCATCGTCTCTCTCCTCCCCGGCGCGGGCGCCGGATATATGGCAGCTAGGCGCCCAGCAGGGCGAGCAGGCGGGCGCCGAACACGACGGCGGCCACGGCCACCGACCCGAGGGCCATCAGGTACACGGCGCCGGCGGCGCAGTCCTTGGCCACGCGGGCCAGATCGGCGTAGTCGTCGGTGACCAGGTCGACCACGGCCTCGATGGCGGTGTTGGCGCACTCGGCCGCCATGACGCCGGCGATGCACAGGATGACGGCGGCCCAGGAGGGCGCGTCCAGGCCCAGCACGAGGCCCAGCACGACGGCGGCCGCGGCCACGGCGGCATGGATGCGCATGTTGCGCTGGGTGGCGAAGGCGTGCCGGATGCCGCAGCCCGCGCACGAGAACGCCTGGCCCAGGGTGAACCGGTCGCGAGCGCGCTTGGCGTCCTCGTTGCGGACGAGGCGCGGCTGGTCCTGGCCCATGGCGCGGCCCTCCCCTTCCGCGGACGCTACGCGCCGCGCTCGGCCCAGGCGCGCAGAAGCTCCGCCTCGCGGGCCTCCATGACCTCGGCTTCCTCATCCACCACATGATCGTAGCCGCACAGGTGCAAAAGGCCGTGGACGAGCAGCAGGCTGATCTCCTCCTCGAAGGTGGTGGCGAACTCGGCGGTCTGGCGCTCGGCCACGTCGGGGGCGATGATGACGTCGCCCAGCTCGAAGACGGCGCCCTCCGGCGCGCCCGGCTCGTCCCCGCAGCCGTCGCACTCGAAGGAGAGCACGTCGGTGGGGCCCTGCTTGCCGCGATACTTCTCGTTCAGCTCGGCGATGACCTCGTCGTCGACGAAGCTGATGGAGACCTCGGTGGCATCGGGGCGCTTCTCGGCCTCGAGCACGAAGCGGGTGAGCTCCTCAAGGGGCAGCGGGGCCAGGTCGGCCTCGCGGTAGCGGTAGCTGATCAGGATGTCCATCTTCGTATCAAGCCTTTCTTCCGGCGCGCTCGTAGGCGGCCACGATGGCGGCCACCAGCGAGTGGCGCACGACGTCCTTGCCGGTGAAATCGCAGAACGCGATGTCGGGGGTTCCCTCCAGGATGGGGCGCACGTGCGCCAGGCCCGAGATGCCGCGGGGCAGGTCGGTCTGGGACACGTCGCCGGTGACCACGATCTTCGAGCCGAAGCCGAGCCGGGTCAGGAACATCTTCATCTGCTCGGGCGTGGAGTTCTGCGCCTCGTCCAGGATGATGAAGCTGTCGTTTAAGGTGCGGCCGCGCATGAACGCGAGCGGCGCTATCTCGATGGTGCCGTTCTCGATGAGCTGGTTGGCGCGCTCGGCGTCGGTCATGTCGTAGAGCGCGTCGTAGAGCGGGCGGATGTAGGGATCCACCTTCTCGGTAAGGGTGCCGGGGAGAAACCCCAGGCTCTCGCCGGCCTCCACGATGGGGCGCGTGAGGATGACG
The DNA here is from genome assembly GCA_947649215.1 of uncultured bacterium. Lineage (GTDB taxonomy): Bacteria > Actinomycetota > Coriobacteriia > Coriobacteriales > Eggerthellaceae > Enterorhabdus. The sequence continues at coordinate 5,828 of CANSQW010000090.1, forward strand.
CGACCCACCTCCTTGCGCTTGAGCGCGGCGACGGCCATGGCCATGGCGAGGTAGGTCTTGCCCGTGCCGGCCGGCCCCATGCCGAAGGTGATGGTGTGCTCGCGGATGGCGTCGACGTAGCGCTTCTG